>VSNE01000380.1 GCA_009774155.1 Lachnospiraceae bacterium | reverse complement strand
AAACGCAGTGTTTCTTCCATAGTCAGCACCTCTTTCCTTCCTTTTCATTTTCAGTTTTTGCGCATATTTCTTCCCGAATCTCATCCTATCAAATCTGATTATTTCAATTAATCAACTTTTTTCCGAAAAAAACTTGCATTTTTTTTCACAGAATATATGATGGAACATGTAACGCAAATGTAAGGGGTATATTATATGAACAAGAGAAACTATCAAAAAGAATTGGAGCATAAAATCCTGCAGCTTCCTGACAGCGGGCAGGTGCCGTCTCTTCTGCTCCACTCCTGCTGCGCTCCATGCAGCAGCTATGTGCTGGAATATTTGTCCCGGTACTTCCGGATCACAGTCTTTTATTACAATCCGAATATTTATCCGGAATCCGAGTACCGCACAAGGGCAGAGGAGCAGGCCCGTTTTATCCAGACTTTTCCCGCCGGATATCCGGTAACCTTTGCAGAGGGAGCGTACATTCCAAAGGCCTTCTATGACTCTGTCCGGGGAATGGAGCGCCTCCCGGAGGGCAGTGAACGCTGCTTTGCCTGCTACCGTCTGAGACTCTGCGAGACGGCCCGAACGGCAAAAGAAAAAGGCTGTGACTATTTTGCCACAACCCTTTCCATCAGCCCTCTGAAAAATGCTGAAAAGTTAAACGAAATCGGAGAGCGGCTGGCCGGGGAATATCAGGTAAACTGGCTTCCCAATGATTTTAAAAAGAAAAACGGATATCAGCGCTCCATAGAGCTTTCAAAAGAATACGGCATGTACCGGCAGGATTACTGCGGGTGTATCTATTCTTTTAAGGAACGGCATCCGGATATGACATCCGTTTTATAGATGGCCCGTTATCTGGCCGGCACAATTTCCAGCCAATATCCGTCCGGGTCCTGAATAAAGTAGATACCCATGGACGGATTTTCAAAGCAGATACAGCCCATCTCCTTATGAAGCGCATATGCCCCGTCATAATCGTCGGTTCTAAATGCCAGGTGAAACTCGCAGTCTCCCAGGTTGTAAGGACGGTCCATATCCCGAAGCCAGGTCAGCTCCAGTTCAAAATCGCTCTCCTCGTTCTTCAGATATACAATAATAAAAGAGCCGTCCTTTGCCTCTTTTCTGCGGCATTCCTTCAGTCCAAGAGCTTTTTCATAAAAGGCCTCCGACTTTTCAAGATCCGCCACATTATAATTTTCGTGAATCATCTGAAACTTCATCATTTTCTCCTTTCTCTCTGCCCTACTTACCTTCTGTACGGCTCATATAAGATACCATATCCGCCGGAAGAGGCTGGGTAAATTCCATCTTTTCTCCGGTTATAGGATGCCTGAACGAAAGCTTCCATGAATGCAGAGGCTGTCTGTCTATTGTATGGTCTCCGGGACAATACAGAAAATCCCCCGGCAGAGGATGCCCTAAACAGCTCATATGCACGCGGATCTGATGGGTGCGCCCGGTCTCCAGAATACACTGAACCAGCGTCCAGCCGTCCCCCCATCTTAACGGCCTGTAATGAGTCACCGCGCGCTCCCCCCGCTCCATATCCACCGCCCGTTCAATGGCGGAGCCTTCCTTCCGCCCGATGGGCAGAGCTATCACTCCCGGGTGTTCCAGCCGTCCTTTTACAATCGCCAGATAGATTCTGCGGATCTTCCGTTCACGCATCTGTCCGTACAGAACGGCTGCGCTCAGCATATGCTTCGCAAGAATCAGAAGCCCTGTCGTATTCCGGTCCAGACGATTGATGCACCGATAGGGAAAATACTCTCCCTTTTCTCTGCAGCTCCAGGCAACCGCATTTGCGAGGGTATTATCATGATGGTTCATTGACGGGTGTACCGGCATATTCCCCGGTTTATTCACTACCATCAGATCCTTATCCTCATAGACAATATCAAAGGGCAGGCAGACAGGAGCTATCTTTTCCGAAGCCCCTTCCTCTGAAATCCTGATATCCAGCCGGCTCCCTGCCGCTACCGTGTCTCTTGTATAGGCCCAATTCCCGTCCAGCAGGATACCGTTTTCTGTCCGTTTCAGATGCGTCATCACCTGACGGGAATATCCTCTCTTTTTCAGGTACTGTTCTATTGTAATTCCCGCCTCGCACTGATCCACCACGTATGTGAAGCGGCGCTCCATTAATCTACAAGCACCTTTTCAATCTCCGCAATATACATCATATGATAATCCTTTTCGGGATACCATGTCTCGTCGCACGTTTTATCAATAAAGCACGCAGGATCGTAATACTGCGCAAACAGCTTCCGGCAGATCATAACCGTGCCGGCTTCCTGAAAATAGGGGGTGGCCCCGTCATAGGCAACCTGCAGTCCTGATTTGGCAATTTTATCCTCATCTCTTCCGGAAACAGTTCCAAAATAGCTGAGTGTTTTACGGTATTCCTCTCCCAGTACAGACAAGGAGAATGTATCAGAGGCATCAATAAACTCCTTTGTATACCGCTGGGGACGGATAAACACATAAGCTACCGGTTTCCCCCACATAATACCGACGCCGCCCCATGAGGCCGTCATTGCAC
>VSNE01000038.1 GCA_009774155.1 Lachnospiraceae bacterium | reverse complement strand
TTTATATTCAGGTATGGCACGGGGGGCCGGGGCTTAAGAAAATTGAGAAGGATGCAGGAAGCAGCCTGAGCGCAGACTACATCGCCTATGCAAAAAAAGACGCGCGGCAGATGGATCTGATGATATCCAACTGCAGATGGTGTACCGAATGCTATAAACGGTGCTTTTGGTACAATGGACCGATTCTGGAAAAGGGTCTTCCCAAAAATGATTTTTACTTCCGCGATACAAATATTGTCCGGAAAATGGTGCGGGATTTTTATCATCTGCCTGAGGATGTCTGTCTTGTACTTTATATGCCGACCTGGAGGGAAAACCGGAAGTTAAATGTATATCACCTGGATTTTGAAGCGTGTCTGGACGCCTTTGAGAAACGTTTCGGCGGCTACTGGCGGATGCTGGTGCGCCTGCATCCTAATGTAAATCCGGATGATTTCAATATCCGTTACACGGACCGGGTGCTGAATGCCTCCCGTTATGACAATGTACAGGAGCTTCTGGCGGCGGGAGACGCCGTTATCAGCGACTACTCCTCCTGCGGCTTTGACTACATTCAGCTTGGACGGCCGTCCTTTCTCTACGCAGAGGATTATGAGGAGATGAAAAAAACTAAGGATTTTTATTTCAGCCTGGAGGAGCTGCCGATTCCTCTTGCCTTTTCCAATGAAGAAATGCTGCGGAACATCCTGACATTTTCAGAAGAGAAATATCAAAAGGACAGGGAGCCCTTTATAGAGCAGATCGGATATTTTGACAACGGACATGCATCGGAGGCTGTCGTGGATTATATACTGAATGCCTGAAGTCCGGAGCTTTTGCAGAGGAAGCAAAAAATATTTATCGGATGGTCTGTTCCGCAAGACGACGATATTTTTCGCTCAGCTCTTCTTCGGAAGCTTTCTGATAATTTTCCGCAAGCAGACGGTAAACCGTCTGCACTTTTTTTGTTTTCCGCAGTAAAGGATTTATTTGATTGTACACTGCTTCCGCATCCTTTAAATATCGGATGGCCTGTTTACAGTCGCCCATCCTGCTGTAAATAATGCCGATATTTTTTAAAGTATTGCCTCTGCTTCCTTTTTTTTCACTGTTTAAGACCTTCAAAAGCTCATTTGATTTCTGAAAACACTGCAGCGCATCCGAAAGCTTTCCCAGCGCCGTATAGATTCCTCCTCTGTTGTTCCATAAAACCGGCAGGCCGTCATATTTTTTTCCATAGCACCGTTCCACCTCCGAAATCAGGCGGCAGGAAATATCCAATGCCTCATCGCTAAAGCCTTTCATCGTTTTTATCTGTGTCAGAATATCAAGCGTTCTTATCTTCTGCCAGAAATAATCCGGTGAAACCGCATCATAACAGGAAAGAGCTTCCGATATGCTTTCCTCCGCCTCGTCATACATGCCCAGGTTAAGACAGCATTCCCCATACAGCCGGCAGATATCTCCAAACTCTCTGCTTTTCTCCGGCAAAAGCCTTTCTGCGTTCGCTCTTATAACCTCTGCAGCATGAAAAGCACTCCTGTACTGCTCCAGATGGAGCCGTGCGGCCACTACCTCCAGAAATTTTATACAGTCGGCCGCAGAAAACTCCATATTTTCCATATCCTCCTCCAGCTTTACCAGAATCCGGCAGATTAGCTCCACTATATCTTTTCTCGAGTATTCATAAATTCCGTTCCAGACTGATACAATACTCAGCCGTGTTTTCACGTCTGTTTGCTCCACCCCCTGATGTTCAATGCAAAACTGCAGTTCCGTCAGCTTCCGAAGACTCAGACGGATATCCCCGGAAACCTCCGTATCTTCAAACACCAGCTCATGCTTCTCGTCTTCCCTGTAAAACTCAAAATGCCCCATAATGCAGGAATACAGATCCCTCGCTTCCCGGCTCAGCATAACTGCAAAATACGGCGACATCCCAAATATCCATACTTTTTTCATAGAAAACATCTGGTCCCGCATATGATTCAGATTCTGAATATATTTCCGATCCCCGATGGCAGCTCCGCAAAGCTGCAGATTACATAAAATTACAACAGATACATCTTTATATTCTTTAATCAAATCCCTTATTTTCCCGATTTCATCCGGATATCCGGCGGCATCTATTCTGGACATATCCAAAATACAGCTCTTTTTCTGAATCATTTTCTGAAGCCGCTCTGCAATCTCCGTCTGGTCGTCCGGATCATAAGACTGAAAAAGGCACATCCCGGAGGTGGTATCCGCAACTGCCAGACACAGCATTTGAAACTGTTCCTCATTGTACTGCCTGATATTCTCCATAAGATATGCCCCCATTTTAATTTATTTTTCCATGCTCCTTCAGCCACTTTTCAACCAGAGGGTGCAGATCGCACCATCTCTGTCCATTGTATTCCAAAACAGCCCCAATCTGCAAAAGCTGCGTCATCTCATCTGACGAGGACACATACTTGTCTCCGTCATAAATTTCTTTCATAATCGGAATCATCCTGCTTCCGTACCTTCCGTTAATGTCAGACTCCAGATTATCCAGTGCGATTATGGCATCGTCCATGGAAATAGCGTCCGCGGATCTTATCCTGGCGCGCAGAGCGGCCCGCGTTATACAGCGGAACAGATCCCTGATGTATCCTCCTGTATTCTTAATCAGCTCATTCAATACGTCTGTTTCAAACAGTCTTAGTTCCGCCCGCTTTTCTACCATCTGGCGCATCGTATTGACGCCTTCTTCATAATTCTCCGCGTATTTATCTCCTTCCCATTTTTTCAGCTTAATCATGGGCAGCTTTTCCGGATTCGGAAACCATGTCTGAATGTCGCTGTACTCCGGCGTGTACGTAAGCGCAATCGGAAATGTTACAATCAGATGGGCATTTAATGCGCTGAACCGGGAACCATTCTCCCGAAAAATCTTTCTTGCCTGCTCCAGCGGAATTTTATCCAGCCCGTCCAGAATAATAAGCGGAATCTTTTTCTTTCCGCTTTCTTCGGATTTCCGGGATATTACATCAATCACATCCTGAATCCGGCTGACCAGGTCGCTCCTTTTAGGTTCAATATAACGGCGGATTTCTTTACGGGAATCCGAACTGTTTTTAATCACTCCCTTTACCTGCGCCAATACCTTCATTAAACGCAGAAACCCTGTCTCTCCCTTTATCTCTCCGGATACTGTAACATCTGACTGATTCGCATATGTCTCAACCGTTTCTATTTCCTGTTCCCAGTAATCATAAATCCCGTTTACCAAATCTTCCTCCAGCTCCACTGCATTTTCTTCCGCCGCCCTGACCAGAAGATCTAAAATCAGAAAAAGTACATCCGTATATTCAATATCTGCCGAGTCCAGTTCCAAATCGCATCTTCCCAGACATACAATAAAATCCATGTCCTTCGTTTTCTGCATCAGTTGGTACAGTTCTGTCGTTTTCCCGCAGCCCGGATGTCCGATAAATAATTTATGCTGAAACACTTCTGTACTATCCGCAAGCTGAAGAGATAAATTGCAGACAAAATCAGAATAGCAGTCTCCTGTTCTTGCAAATGATGTGTCCAGATAAAATTTATTCAGTTCCATTTTGGATACTAATGGACCCGGATTAAATGCATCCTGCATTTGTGATAATTTCGTTGCTCTCCTGCACATAATTTCACCTCTCTCCGCTTATATAACTATCCTTTTATCATATTACCGTTTTTTCCCTCCTGGTTCAAGAATAAACTTATTTCTCCTTCCTCACGGACTTCCGTCCATGCCGGATTCTCCCCGCCGCCGTCAGAAGCACAGCGCTTCCAATCACCAGCGCCGCCTGCGCAGCGCCTGCGCCGATGCCAAGCAAGCCTGCCGCCGTCCGGATGAACATAAACAGAAACATATGGAAGCACAGAATTGCCAGCGTTTCCTGCCCAATCCGGCCCAGCGCCCGCACAGCCGGCTCATATACCCTTTCCAGCGCCGCCCCGGCTGACAGTACAAGGACAGAGCCAAGACTTCCTGCCGCCAGATAGAGAAGCATACTGTATCCGTAACAGCCAAGAGACAGATTTACACTTCCGTTCAGAAGAGAAAGACAGACAAACAAAACCAACACGGGCAGATTCCGATACCATTTTTCCATCAGAAAGCAAATCCCGTCCCGCTCTCTGAGCTCCTCTCCCACAGCCAGAAAACACGCAAAATACGGAACCGCGTCCAGACTCCACGGAAGCAGAAGCGGGGTGCTCCAATGCCAGAGCACGGATGCCAAAAGCCCTGCGGCCAGCATCAGGTTCTTCCTCCCTGTCCGGTTCACAGACTCATAATAAGCATAGGTTAAAAACATAGCCGTCAGGAACCAGAGCGGCGCATTTAAAAGATCCATCAGCACCGGATTTCCGCCCGCATAAACAGTATACATCTGATTCCTGGAATACAGAATCCCGAAAACAGAAGGAAGCTTAAAATCTGTCAGCTTCCCCCCCAGCACAGAGTCCTTAACCCAGAAAAACAGCCATAGAAATGCACTTGTTCCAAAGTAGGGAACCAGCAGCCGCTTTGCTTTTTTCTTTAAAAATATTCCATAGGACTCTTCTTTTCTGCATCGGTATGTATATCCCGCGGCCACAAAGAAAACGGGCATATAAAACATACCCCCGTAATAAGTCACAAAGCCCAGCCGGCATTCCGCATGGACAATCAGCACCATCAGAATCCCAATGGCTTTTCCAAAATCCAGCCAGACAAGACGGCCGTCGGCTTTATTTTTTTCCAAGGATATGTCCAATCAGCTCCTCTCCCTTCTTACCAAGCGGCTCTATATACCGCACAGATAATTCCGACAGCGCTGCCGTAATCACGCTAATCAAAAACAAATTCAAAAGCCCGGTCAGATTATAGCCCAATGCTCCCTGAAACTTTAAGAAAAACCACGCTCCAAACGTGGCTATAACCGGAAAATGAATCAGATACAGCGAATAGGATATCCGCCCCAGATACCGGAAGCCCTTCATGGAAAAAAAACGCTGGGCCGGCTCCAGATTTAAAATCGAAAACACAAAGCAGAGCACTCCGAAGATATGGTAATAATTCACAAAAACAAAAGGCAGAACTGCCCATATGGTCCCTTCATAGCCAAATCCGGCGGAGGGATAACACATGAAATACAATCCCGTCACAAATAAAATCCAGTTCAGCGGACGGCTCCGGCACAGCTTTTGTCTCCACGTCCAGTCCGCGTGCATAAAGTCGCAAAGCGCATAGCCAAGGAACATACTCAGAAAATCCGTGCGCAAAAGCAATACTGCAAGCACCGCATAAAGCAGCCAGCGCCAGGAACAGCGGCTTACAAACGCGGCCAGTATATAATCCAGGTACGCGCCCAGAAACAGCATTTGAAGCGTCCAGAGCACCCCGTTATAATCATTTGTTCCGAATAAAAAGCAGCCGAACAGGGATTCCTTCAGCATACCGGCAAAAGAAGGCGCAAAAGAGTTAAACCCGGCAAACCACTCCTCAGAGCCTGCCAGCGCCGCCGCCTGTGCATTCTGATAAAGCCCTGTCCTCATACAGAAATAGATGAGCACATTAACCGCAAGCACTGCAGGCATCAGACGGAAATATCTTTTTCCGGCGCTCCGGCACAGCCTCTTTTTGTCTCCTGTAAGAAAGAAGCCTCTGCAGAGCAGATACCCGCTCAATATAAGAAACAGGCGCACTGCCGTATTGCCGTTAAATAACAGATTCAGAGGAGATTTCCCAATTACAATATCCAAATTGCCGGGCAGATGGCAGCTTTCAGGCTGATAATGATACATTCCGTAATAAAACGCAAATACAAAATGCGTCAGAAATACAATGACACAGCCAAGCCCCTTAAGCCCGTCCAGGTAAACTAGTTTTTTTGTCTGCATATTTTAATAACTCCCGCTTCCTGTAACAGCCGAACCCCCAGATAAGCCATGATCAGAAACTGAATGCCGGAAAAAACCGCCATAGGCATCATGGACTCTCCATTCAGGCATTCCTGATATCCGGTATAAGTAACAATCTGCAAAAGCACAGGCACAAAAAATTCCCCCGGCTCCAGCATAAAGTACAAAACGCCTGTAATACAGTATAAATATCCATAGGACTGATCCATATACGGAAGAAAATATCCCGCTGCCAGACCAAAGAACAAAAACAGGCGCAGCAGCGTCCCGGCGGATATCCCTAAGCCAAATAGCTTTCCCTGCCCAAACAGCCAGACTGCCATGAGCAAAAGCCCCGCCGTCAGAAAAAGTCCTACCAGCGCAATGGGATCGATAAGCTGTCCCTGCACGGCTTCCTTTCCTACAATCTCGTAAATATTCGGCCAGTGAAAGGTAACCAGCGTATATCCCGCATTCAGCCAGGAGCGGTATGCATACGCAAAACGCGCTCCCCCGGCTGCCAGAAGCAGCAAAAGCTGCGTACTCTTCAGCCTCTGGTTCTGCCGCAGCACGATACAGACGAACAGAATGCCAATGTATTTCACCGACCATAGCAGAAGCGCTGCGGCCACTGCGGTAAACAGCCATTTTTCTTCCCGTTCAAGAAGCAGCAGGGCACAGATCATAAGCACCGCTCCCACACAGGCATTGCTTCTGAGAATAGCGCCGTCCGCAATTACTGTAGGAAGAATCAAAAGAATCGAATAGGTTCCTATTGTTTTTTTCCTGCTTTCCGTGTAACGCCAGATCAAAACCGCGCCTGCAAATGCCAGATACCACTCTGCCAGCAAAAAAGGCCAGTGGGGAAGCCCTGCCTCAAAAGGTGTCCGAAGCAGATATCCCACTCCTGTAATGCATACCGCCAGCAGCGCTTCCAGAAAATCAAACGTATACCTTCCAAACCTAAATTCCCGGAAAAGAAGGGCACGGAGCAGCTCGTCAGGATTCATCCTCATCCCAAAATCCTCCTTTCCTCCTCCTCGCCGGAATCCAGCGAATATGCCGGATTATGAAGGTAATGATACAGATCCAGTCCAATCTGAATCAGCACTGCAAGCTGGACGAATGCCAGCGCCCCGTAGGATACGTTAGGTTCATTTTTCGTCAGATACTGGGCATAGCCTACCACCGTCAGAAAGCTGGCCCCTATGAACAGAAAAAAACGATCCGTCCGAATCATAATATAGATTAATAAAAACGCATCTGTCAGATACAGATACCTCTCATGCATATGCGGAATAAAATATGTGGTCAGCATACCAAAGAAAATAACCAGAAGTATCACATATTCCTTTGTCACCTGCACCCTCTGGTATGCCATGTAAAACATGACCATCATCAAAATACCCAGAATCAGATACATACCTGCTCCCACATACTCATCCAGAAAATAATTGTTGCCAATAATCTGGTAAATATTCGGAAACTTGATAGACAGAGACCACCGATCCTTACTGCCCTGAAAAGCGTAGATGCCTATCAGCTCCGCAAAGGGCCTTCCGGCCAGCCATGCCGGAAAAATTCCCGCCAGGTACATAACCGGAATCGTTATAAAATGCTTCAGATCGACTTTCCTTCGGACCCATAAAATCACCAGAAACGGAAAGATAAACAGCGTCTGCAGCTTGACTGCGAATGCCGCCCCGTAAAACCACATGCCAGTCCACGTTTTGTTCTTCATAAGGAAGCAGACGCTGCACAGAATCAACAGTGTGTAAATAATGTCGCACTGGGACCAGACTGCCGCATTCAGAATGACCGTAGGCAGAAATAAAAAGATTCCATACGCCAGATGAGCCTTCCTCCGGCTCCCGGTACACTCTTTCACCATTCCTGCGATCAATGCCGCGCCCGCAAAGTCCAGCAGACAGCAAAATCCCTTAAATGCTGTCATGGCATTCATGGGCAGCAATGTGATCACATACAACAGATACATGACCGGCGGCGCATAATCATAGAAATCATCCGCCAGCGCGCCGAATCCCCCTGCCTCCAGCTCTGACAGCCAATGACTCCAGTACACACTCCAGTCCTCGGCTATAAACGAACGCACGGAGATGCGTACGCCCGCCGCCAGCAGCGTAATCACTGCCAGGAAGAGAAGCTCCGACACCTCCGTCCGATAAGTTCCAATGGATATTTCCTTTTTCATATGAAACTCCTATCTTAACACTCTCTCAATAATATATTTGGGTCTTTCCTTTGTCTCCAGGTAAATCTTACCGATATATTCTCCAATCACGCCGATAGCAAGAAGCTGCAGACCGCCGATAGCCCAGATGGACACGATCAGGGAGGTCCAGCCAATGCTGGTGTTTCCAAGAAAATGCTGCACCAGAGAGTAGATCAGCATGGCAATGCTGCATACAAAGATAAGCATACCCAGAAATACAATAAAGCGAATCGGTTTAATCGAAAGAGATGTAATGCCGTCAACAGCAAGCGCCAGCATTTTTTTCAGAGGATATTTGGATTCCCCCGCAAAACGCTTATGCCTTTCATAGGTAACCACGTCGGTCTTGAATCCGATCATCGGCACAATGCCGCGCAGAAAAAGATTCACCTCTTTATAATTTTCCAGCTCCTCCAGCGCGCGCCGGCTCATCAGACGGTAGTCCGCATGATTGGGGATTACCTCTCCCCCCATCATATTAATAATTTTGTAAAAGCCCTCGGCCGTATATTTTTTAAAAAAGGTATCGGTATCCCGGGCGCTGCGCACGCCATAGACAATCTCGCAGCCCTCGTAGTATTTCTCCACAAACTGGTCAACCACATCAATATCATCCTGCAGATCCGCATCCATAGAAATGACCATATCCGCATATTCCTTAGCTGTCATAAGACCGCCCAGCAATGCATTCTGGTGTCCCCGGTTTCTTGAGAGCTTCACTCCCAGATAAATGGGATTACTGTCATGAAGCTTCTCAATCATTTCCCAGGTCCGATCCTTGGAACCGTCATTGACAAACATAATTTTACTTTCCCTGGAAATCATCCCCCGGTCTATCAGGCTCGTCATTTTCTCCAGAAGTCTTTTGGAGGTTTCCGGAAGCACCTCCTGCTCATTGTAGCACGGAATGACTAAATATAATATCTGATCCTTTTCTCTCTCCATATTGTTATCCCTTTTTTTGCTTTTCCCTCTCTGTTTTCAGTTCCTGCTCCAGCTCCTGAAGACGCTTCTCATTCAAGGCCGCCGTCTGATCCAGCGTCCTTACACTGTTGGACAGCCGGGACAGCGCTACTGTCAGTGAGAAGATAATCACCAACGAGAAGCAAAAGCCCAGGAAAAATATCATATTAACCGGCGCGTAAATCCCAAGAAAGTCGGATACTACAATCAGAAGTCCGGGGGCGCAGTCAAAAACAAACAGAACGCACAGCACCGTCATCCAGGACAGTGCATATTTTAACTCCAGGCTCCTTCTTCTTATCATATTGACCAGGATCATGAATACCACCAGAATCGCCAGGCCGATTACAATCTGTAATTTTACCGTCATCATAGCCGTTTTCCTCCAATCCTAGCCTCTTAAACGCTCCATAAAGATAGCCAGGGTCACTTTAATCATGTAGTAGACCGTCCTGAAGCCTCCGATAGAGGAAACCCCTTCCTCTCTCTTCCTCATCACCACCGGCACCTCCGTCACCCGTTTTCCCATACGGAGAATCGCTGTCACGCTCTCCGGTTCAGGATAATCCTTCGGATAGCTGCCTGCATAGATACGCATCACATCCTGATTCACTATCCGCATACCGGAGGTGGGATCTGTCACCCGTTTTCCGGTCAGCAGCCGAATCAGCATGGAAAAGTACCGGATGCCGGCTCTTCTAAGCCCTGACGACTGAAAGCCTTCCTTCTCAATAAAACGGGAGCCGATAACCATATCGCTCTTTGTCCTCACCAGCTCCTCTGCCATCATCTCCAGGTAAGCAGCATCGTGCTGCCCGTCCCCGTCAAACTGTACAGCCATATCGTAACCATTCTGGCAGGCATAGAGATAGCCGGTCTGAACCGCTCCTCCAATACCGAGATTTACAGAAAGATTTACATAATTCAGATTATTTTTCCGGCAGATGTCCAGCGTACTGTCGGTTGAACAGTCATTGATAACCACATAGTCAAACCCCGGCGCATGCTCCCTGATATCGTCAACTGCCCTTTGGATGCTTCCGCATTCATTATAGGCAGGAATAATGACAAGTTTTTTCATAAAATACTCCCGTAAATTTTTGCTTTTCCTAGCATAGCATAGTTTTCCGGATTTTTCTACCTTTTCACAAACTGCGCCAGCACGCGGAGGATTCTGCACAGATCGGTAATCCACGCAAAGGGCACCTCATTTTCCTTAAGCGCCCGGTGTCCTTCCTTTAAGGATTCCAGATAGGCTTTGATGCCGCTAGTGCTTGTCCCTCCATGGGACATATAGATTAGTATTTCCGGAAGGTAGGAAAGTCTTACCTGCTGTCTGTACAAAATCCTCACCATAAATTCATAATCCGCCGCAATCCGGTAATCCGTCTTGTACATGCCGAATTGTTCATAGACCTCCCTGCGCAGATACAAGGTCGGATGCCCCGGCATCCAGCCGTTCCGGATCGTTCCCTGCCCCTGATGCCATTTACGGATGATTCTGTCCCCGTCCATATAACAGAGATCCCCATGGACGCCATCTGTGCCTTCCAGCTCCATCGCATCCACCATACGGCGGATCACGCCTTCATCTGCATACCGATCAAAGCAGCAGCCAATAATATCCCCCGTAGCCAGACGGATTCCTTTATTAAGGGCATCATAAATACCGCCGTCCGGCTCTGATATCCAGCGCACCCTTCCCGGCAGCCGTTCCTCCGCCCTCTGAATCAGTTCACGGCTTCCGTCGACGGAACCACCGTCCACAATAATGTATTCCAGATTCTCATAGTCCTGCCGGACTACCTGAGCGATAATCCTTTTCAAATTCGCCGCATCATTATAGTTCGTCGTAATAACCGACACTTTTGGTAATGTTCTCATTTATTCTCCCTGACCGGCCAGACGGTGATACAGTTCCACATATTCCTGAAAACGGTCGTATTTTTCATATCGTTCTGCCCTTTTCAGACAGCTTTCCGACTGCCTGGGCGCTTCCCGCTCCTGGCGGATCGCCTTAATAAGAGCCTCTGTGTCTCCCTTCGGCACCACCTGTCCGCAGCTTTCATCCACGCTCTCCGGACTCCCCCCGGTATTAAAAGTGATGACCGGAGTTCCGCACGCCAGCGCTTCCAGATTCGTTGTCGGAAAATTATCCTCCAGCGTTGCATTTACAAATACATCCGCCATAGAGTAATACTCCGCCAGTTCCTCCGCGCTGGAGGTTCTTTCAAGCCCTATTATATTTTCCGGAAGAGACTTTATCTGCTTTTGGGAAAGCCCTATCAGAATCACCCTGTATTCTTCGGAAAGCCTTCCGGAAAGCTTCACAAAGTATTCCAGCCCTTTACGGCGCTCCCATACATTAGCCACCCCCAGAATCACAAACCTTCCCTCCAGCCCAAGCCTCTGCCGGAGCAGGCTCTTCACAGGGCGGAAGCATTTCCTGTCAATGCCGTTCGGAATCACCTGCACCGGATATTCCTTCAGAAAAGACTGCTTTACCTCCCCTGCAAGCCATCTGGACGGTGTCACAATCGTTAAATCCGCGACCCCGGTAAAGGCCGTCCTTTTTCTCTCATAGTTCTGTATGGTATGATTCCTAAAAAGCGCATAGGGATAGGTCCTTTGGTATTCCCTGCAGGCCCGGCAGCCCGTCTTCCAGCCTTCACAGGCCGTATAATCATAAAACGCGCAGTGCCCTGTATAAGGCCAGCAGTCATGCAGGGTCCATACCACCGGCTTTCCCGCTTCCTTTAAATACGCAAACAGAATCTCCACCTGTAATACAAATCCATGGATATTCTGCAGATGGATCACGTCCGGATTCCACTTCCGAATCCTCCCGATCAGTCTCTTGGTCTGCCGGCCGGATGCAAACCCGTGCTCTCCTCTGAAAAAAGTGGACAGCACGTGCGCTCCCATATCCAGGGGCGACCCAAACCGGAATGCCCTTATTCCTTCCGGCGCCGTTCGGCGTCCATAGGCAATCATTCCCTTGTCCCCGTTCTTCTCTAATGTATGATAAATATCTACTGCAATGCGTCCCACGCTTCCGCTTCCGCACACCGTATTAATCTGTAAAATCTTTAAACCCATATTCAACCCGTTGCCGCTTACTCTTTCCTATGTTATACTATAGCCTGTACAAATTGCAGGACTTTGCAGCATAGCAGTTCTAAACTGTCTGCAATTTTTGTTTGGCTGTTTCACACTATAGTATAAGCGAGGTATCTCAATGATAATCATACAACCTTCCGGAGGTTTATGCAATAGAATGCGGGTGATTAATTCCGGCTGGCGTCTCGCCCGCGAGCGTCGGGAAAAGCTTCGGATTTTCTGGAGCTGCAACTTGGAACTGAATTGCCCTTTTGAATCCTTGTTCCGTCCTGTAACGGAATTTCAGATTACCAATATCCGCTCCGTGGCAGATCCGCGCAAGCTGTTCTACCAGAAAACATCCAGAAACTATCTGACCAATGAAGAAATCCTTGCGCGCCGCGGCCCGGACGGATGCCTGGATTCTGTCTATGTAAAAAGCTTAAAAGGAAATACCTACATTTTCACCTGGGAATGGTTCTATCCGTCTGAGGACTACCATTTATTTATTCCCACAGATATACTTCAAAAACGCATCGACGGCATCACCGCAAAATTCGGTTCCTCCTGTGTCGGCGTACATATCCGCCGCACGGACAACAAGCCTTCTATTGGAAAAAGCTCCACGGATGCATTCCTTTCCTCCATGCGTCAGGAGCTGGCAGCCGATCCGGACACTATGTTCTACCTGGCCACTGACGATATGGGAGAGGAAAAACGGCTGAGGGAAGTCTTCCCGGATCGGATTCTCTCCAATCAGAAACGCTGCCTCCGAAGGGACAGCGTGGAAGGCATACAGGATGCCCTGTTGGATCTGTATTGTCTTGCCAATACCCGGAAAATTATCGGAAGCTATTTCAGCTCTTTTACGGATATCGCCGCAGACATGCACAAAATTCCAAAAATAATTGCCGGGGAATAGAAAAGAAAAATGCTGCCCTTAGGGGCAGCACTCGTCCATACAATATGTTGTCCGGCAGTCTTATTTTCCTTCCGGATTTTTTTATGTTCTATGGCGCTTCTCTGTCTGTAATCTCGCCCTGCTCTCCATCCTGTGTTTCCTGTTCTTCTCCTCCTGCCGCAGGAACCTCTTCCTCTCCTTCGGAAGTATCGCTGCCTTCCTCTATAATGTCATTTACAATCATTTCTTCAGAGCCGGAGTCTGAATTCTCAGAATCAGAGCCGGAATTACCTGAACCGCATCCTACTGCTGCAAATGCAAGAATCATTCCAACACA
This sequence comes from Lachnospiraceae bacterium, assembly GCA_009774155.1. Taxonomy (GTDB): domain Bacteria; phylum Bacillota; class Clostridia; order Lachnospirales; family Lachnospiraceae; genus Hominiventricola. The sequence continues at coordinate 122 of VSNE01000038.1, read as the reverse complement.
GCAAAGTGTAAACCATTTTTTTCTCATACATCGTATCCTCCTTCAGTTGCGTGATTTACGGGTTTTACTATGCCAGAATTGTGTGTCTATTTCGTGACAAAATTATAAACCTTACATAAAAT
>VSNE01000379.1 GCA_009774155.1 Lachnospiraceae bacterium | reverse complement strand
GCCATGCGCATATAATATAGAATAACACATTTTTCTTCTGATATTTATAAATTGCAATCCAATATACGCCAACCTCAAACAGCACAAATGTAATCCATATAAACAGATATGCCTTTGGCCCGTCCGCGTCTGCTATCATCCTTGTATTCTGGCCTGATATATTTCCTTTCAGATATAAAAACGAAAGAATCCCTACCATTCCTCCGCCCAGCACATTCTCAGCCGTAACCGTATCTGCCAGAAACATCTTTATTTTCTCTCCTGCAGAATCCTTTCCGCCAAAGCGTCTCAGCATGAAATACGCCGCAAAGGGAAACATTCCCACAAAAGGAATCGTGCTTGTCAGCATTGCGCAGCTAAGAAGCAGTATCATCTGCCGGTTATTTTTCTGCAGATACAGCAGCAATATCAGAAGCCATGCCGGCACTGCCTGATTAAAAACCCAGAAAAGCTGTGTGGTCATGGCGGAATACTGCAGTCCCGTATTGGGCCACCACTCCAGATGGGCAGTAATATCCCTCAGGTTTTCCCCTCCTCCAATCACATACGCAGGCACCGCGTCCAGTCCGCTGATAAAAATAAATATCAGAAGCGGCCATACCGCAATTTCTTTTCGGATTACACATACAAAATAGTATACGCAGAATACGCCGATAACTGCCCATACCGCCTGAAAGCAGTATCCGGCATCCATGCCCAGCAGCTTTCCAACCAGGGCGGACGGCATCCAGAAGCCAATATAGTATACAAGCGCATGATTGGAAACAGTCCCGTCAATCTGCACAGCCTTTGCAGCCGGCCAGGAATGATTGACCAGCGCCTCAAATATCGCATTGCGCCAATCATGGTCTGTATTCTGGAACACCAGTTTGCCGACCCCTGAAAAATACACCCAAAATACAATGAGCAGAAAAATAAATACCATTTTTTCCCGCTCTCCCGGAGTCCACATAGGTTCCCATAGCTCCGGCAGGTTTTTCATCATCTGAAAAAAGCAGTAAACGAGAATCACTGCGCCGGGCGCTGCCACATACCATCTGCACCACCCCAGCAGAAAAATGAAAAACGGAAGCAGAACATACAAGTATGCTATTCCCAACATATTTTTTGTCCTCATAATTTTATGATACCTCCTTTTTTCCCATTCCTGTCACAATCCCGTATACAAGCAAAATTCCAAATATTACACACAGCATAAGCATCAGTCCCAGGTATAAAACCGTCGCCCCAAACATAGAATAACGTTCCACCAGAACCGGGGACAGAATATAGGCCAAAGCAGCCACAATCATGTAGCCCCATGCCAGACTCTTCTGAAAACGTATAATTGTAATAATCGTCACCTGAAGTCCCGAAAAAGCAAGAAATCCTCCTCCGAGAAGCAGAATCAAAAGCTCTGTCTTATATGGGGTCAGATCCGTATTGTACATTGCCGAAAGGACAGGCACCCCAATCAGATACGCCCCTGTCATGCACACTCCTGTTATCAATACAATCACCAGCATCTGTCCCAGAAAAAGCTTTACAAACCGCTTTATTTTTCCCTGATTCCACATCAAGGACATTCTTGCAACCATCGGGTTAAAAACAAAGCCATTTAACAGCCCAATCACAAAAACCGGCATGGCAATAAACCCATAGCAGGCCTGCAGCTCATCACTTAAAATACTGTCAATGGCATACTTTGGGGCATTACCTATATAAAAGGAAAGAAAGGTTCCCAGAAAAAGCGGAAAACAAATCTTCAGCAGCCGGATTACCTCCCTGCCGCTCACGTCCTTCCCTCCAAGCTGTTCAAATCCGTCATTGCTGTATTTTGTAAACAGCACAAAAAGCAAGGCTGTAAGTAACGTGGAGGCAATCAGAATGATCAGCAGATTCCTGGTTACTATAAGCCCAATGCCAAAAAACAAAATCGTAACCGCCAGTCTAAGCGTCATCGCCTTTCCGGCAATGTCAAGTCTTCCTTTTTGCTGGTACATGGCATGGTAGACATCCTCCGCCGCATCTACCATTTTAAACACACACATCCATATGATAACCAGACTCTTATCCAGCGAATACGCATTTTTATTGCCAATATACCATACATAGCCAATAGAAACTATAAGCATAACAGCAGATGTAAGCACTCTGGAAATCCCGTACTCCGGAAAAGAAAACTGCCCTCTTACATCCGATACCTGGAAATTACGCATTCCATACTTTCCAATCGTCAGGAAAAGATTTGCGTTTGCATATGCAATCGTAAAAATTCCTGCTTCTTTTAATCCCAAAACACGGGTCAGAATCATCAGCATAATCACGGACTGAAACGCCATCAGCATACTTCCCGCCATATTCCAGATAAAGCTGTCCCGTTCCACATATTTTGTCTCAATCAAAAAACTTTTTATCTTCATGTATTCCCTCACTAGCTTGTATCATATCATTTGTAAATGCAAAACACAACATTTATTGTCTTGGGTTTCCGCAGTTTTATCCACAGAACCGCCAACCCGGGGAATTGCTTATACACAACTTTCAAAAAATAGCTA
>VSNE01000378.1 GCA_009774155.1 Lachnospiraceae bacterium | reverse complement strand
CAAGAAATGTCGTTATTTTTTCGTCCAACATTTCTATCATATAGGTTTCATCATCGCAAATAGCAATTTTTATCATATTGAATCACTCCGCAGTTTTTATTTTACAATATCCCGCCCTTTTTCAGTTAAAATGATGTGAAATGCTGTGAAATTGATGCAGAATGTCCGAAAAATTAAATATTGCTCCATAATCCGTTCTTTTCCTTCTGCGGATTTTTGCAGACACCTGTCCTTCAATGGATTTCTTCAATTTCTGCTGACTTGCTGCTCCTTATTTTTCTTCATTATTCCCGCTGTTTCCATGAATCCTGAGGTTCCGGCAAAATTCCCTGTATTTCTGAAATTACCCGATTCCGGAGCGGATATAGCCATCTTTGATTCTTCTCAATAATAAAAGCTATTATCTCCTATCGAATTGAAAATGTAAAGAACCTCTATCCGACGGTTACGGTACAGGAAGTAAAATGCCAGACAGCACCCGGAAAAACCGGTGTGGAACGGTCTTCCACTTACTCTGCCGCTCATTAAAATTTGAGACATAGGATGTTAATTTTTTTTATCATTTACTTTTTTTTGTTCTCATTGTATAATAATTACCAGAAATCAGACGTACTATTGCAGCAATTCAGCTTGTCTGAATTGTTATATATAATTAAAGCAAGAAAAAACATACAAAATTCAAAGGCATGACTGTGGCAAAGGAGGATTTTATACATGAATGAGCAGCTGATATGGAAGGATGAATTTAATATAGGAATAAAGATCATTGATGATGAGCATCAAAAACTTTTTCAGATTATTAATAAACTTTTTGCCCTAGAAGGGGAAGATATAAAAAGCAGACGGGCATGTCAGGAAGGAATTAAATATTTCAAGTCACATGCACTGAAGCATTTTGAAGATGAAGAAAAATACATGGAGCTAATCGACTATAAAGAAATTGAGATGCACAAACGTTTACATAAAAATTTCAGGGAAAGCTCCCTTCCGGCGTTAGAAAAGGAGTTAAGGCAGGAAGACTATTCTCCTTCTGCAATTGAGCATTTTCTGGCTGTTTGCGCCGGATGGCTGATTGGTCATACCTTGACAGAGGATATGGCAATTACGGGAGAGCAAATAAGCAAATGGGTGGATCTTCTGCCAGAAGAAGAGCTTGCCGCCATGGAAGAATTGATTCTTAAGCTTTTAAAAAACATGTTCCAACTGAAAGCACAGGTAATCAGTACTGCCTACGGCGGGGAGAAATTTGGTAAAGGAGTATATTACCGTTTGGTTTACAGCAGGGAGCAGGACGATAAAAAATGGGAAATTCTTCTGGTTTTTGAAGACAGTATTTTGATCAATACAGTCGGAAAGCTGATGGGAATCAAATCTGACAAACTTGATATTATGTTGCTTAATGCGGTCAGATATACGGCATGCCAGTTTGTGAGGCGTGTTATGAATCATTATCCATCCATCAGTTCCTACGATATGACAGAGGAAAATCTCCTGACATATGAACAGTTCTATGAAGTTTTTGAGAGGAAACACCCACAGGTCAGCCTTTTATTCAGCACAGATGAAGGATATTTTTCTTATTGTGTTATTGCACCCCATCTGCTTGAAAACGGCATTGGCACTCCTCTTGATGCAAGTAATGCCATGACCGAAATCGAAAAATATCTTATGGAGAAAGAAAAGAATACAAAACCGAAAATTCTTATAGTAGATGATTCAATCACCATACAGCAAAGAATAAAACAATTGCTGTCTGAGGATTACGACATTTCAGGGGTTGGCTCCGGGGTGGCCGCAATCCGGTCAATTACTCTGGACAGACCGGATTTGGTTTTGTTAGATTATGAAATGCCGGTTTGTGACGGAAGCCATGTATTAGAGATGCTTCGCTCTGAGAAAGAATTTGCAGATATTCCAGTTATCTTTCTGACTAGCAGAGGCGATACGGAAAGCGTGAAAAAGGTGTTATCCTTAAAGGCAGACGGATATCTGTTAAAACATTTAAATCCAATGGATATTAAGAAAAGAATTGATGATTATTTTAAAGCAAAAAAAGATTAAGCTTTAGGAGTATCCCAAAGTTTGTGCAAACCTTCAAACTGATGTAAAAATAAGATTACTCAGTTTGGAGGTTTTATTATGGTAAAAAAACAGAAGCCCACAGACGGAAAGGAGCAATAAGAGAAATGATGTAGACATCAACCCCCGCGCCTAATCTTAAGATCTACACCTCTTTTATAAGCGGCAGTTTCGAGAAATGCTTCCGCAGCATTTCTCAGTCAATTATATCTTACCGTCCTTCAATAATTGTATCAATCAGCCCGAACTCCAACGCTTCCGCAGCAGATAAATAATAATCTCTCTCTGTAGCTGCCTCGACTTCCTCCACCGTCCTTCCCGTATTCTCCGATAATATCCGATTCAGCCTTTTTTTACTGTGCTGCATATGGTCAGATATAATTTTTATATCTGATGCCTGCCCATGAACACCATTTCCATGAATTTCCGGCTGGTGGATCATAATTTCCGCATTCGGCAATGCCAT
>VSNE01000377.1 GCA_009774155.1 Lachnospiraceae bacterium | reverse complement strand
GTATAATATAGAATAAGTCTGTGATTTCCTGATTGTTCATTCCGCAGCTTCTGCCTTTTCTGACAGCGCTCTCCAATTCTGCTTCCACCTCTCTTTTCTTCTCCTCCAGCAGCTGCTCCTGGTTTGCGCTGGAGACAAAGCTTCCTTTTCCATGCACGGTATTAATAAAGCCCTCCTGCTCCAGTGTGTCATAAGATTTTTTGACAGTCAGGGCGCTGATCCGAAGTTCCTTTGCCAGAGTGCGGACGGATGGAAGGATTTTCCCCTCTTCTAATTCTCCATGCATGATTTGGTTTTTTATCTGCCCTGAGATTTGTTCATAGATGGGCTGCATGGAGGAATGATTGATAATCAGCTTCATAGTATTCCTCCTCTGTGTAAACAGTATATAACAGATCATAACTGTTGTCAACTGTTATATACTGTTTTTTAATAAAAAAACTGCCTTATGGAGCATCCCCAATCAGACAGATGCTTTTACATAAGGCAGCGCCCTGTTTGCCGGTTTATTTCCTGGCAGCCAGATATTGTTCCATTCTTTTCCGGATTTTTATAAACTGCTCCTTTGCAGTTTCATTCTCTGTATCGAAATTCAGGATCTTATCCAGATATCCCTGAGGATGTCTGAGACATAGGCATCGAAGGCCCCGCGTACTTTCCTTCGGTCAATTTTCATACAGTATTTCTCCTTTCAGATATGCATACGCCTTCGCACTTCTTCCCTCAGCCTGCTCCTTCGGATGATGGTAATCAGCGCCGCATCAATAATTGCGCAGCATGTGAGTACGATCGCGGACCAGGTAATTCCGGGGGGCGCCTGACGGAAACGGTCAATCAGCAGCTCCAAAGCGACTGTAAACAGCGCCGCTTCCCCCAGTATCAGAGCTGAGCTGGCCAGAATGGAGGTGTGTGCCTGCCGGACACAGACAGCAAAGATAAGAATCAGTCCGGTGGCGGCGGCAATGGCGGGAAGGGCCAGCAGGCGATACCAGCCATTCCCGGGATGCAGCCAGGAGATAATTCCGAAATACATAGCAATTCCGGCTCCGTCCAGCAAAATGCTGAGGTATGCATTCATGCGGTAAAAAAATACCGGAAGGCAGAAGATCCAGAGAAGAACGCAGCCTCCTATAACATACATGGACCAGGAGCTGCCCTGAAACACAAATATATTCAGAAGTCCGCATACAGCGGCCGTTACTGCCAGCACAATACTGATTAAAAGAGTGATATCACTTTTCTGCACCGGAGACGCGTATCCTTTTCTGGTCGGAAACGGCGTCGGTGATATATGGTCGATTTCCTGATTGGGATTATAGACCTTTGTATTGCATAAAGGGCATACGGAACAGGTTTTATCCAGTTCCACCCCGCAGTTTACACAGTAGGACATAAGGCTGCCTCCATTTTCCGGTTTGTTTCAATTTTTACGTGAATTCCGTCCTGCACCAGCTTGCGAAAGAACAAACGTTCCACATCTGCCTCCATAATGCTGCTGGCAAAGCTGATGCTTAAAACATTGCCGTAGCTGACAATGGCACAGTTGGTACGGGCTGAAAAGGGCTGCCCCATCAGAACATCAAACCGTTCCACATGCTCCCTCATCTCATCCGGCGTATCCACCACCCCCAGATTTGTAAGCCCTGCGCTGGAGTGCTTATCCTGAACCCGTTTATAAAACTGTCTTACCACAAAGTCCTTAAAGAACAACGGAACCACACGTATCAGAGGATTCTTTGTCACTGCGGCGTTTGTGGTAATATCTGCGTTCAGGAATTTATCGTTGATATAGTAACGCATATAATGGTGTACCTGTATCAGTATATCCTCAAACGTATAGTCTCCCATCCGGGGATCAATGGACGGATATACCATAGTAATAAAATTCCTCAGAGTTTTTGACGGAAAAAACCGCCTCAGGTTTACCGGCATGGCAAGAGATACCAGAAGCTCCCGGAACACATGATCCGACTGCTGCTTCTGCATCAAAGCATAGAGAAGCACCGCATTCAGATATTCGGTCACGGATACCCTAAAACGTCTGGTCACGGACAGTACCTGATCCACAGGAAGAATCCCGGCAATAATATTCAAAGTATAAAAAGGCTCCTTTGTTCCTCTGATCCGATAAGTTTTTTCCCTGCTTCTGGGCGGGCGCACTTTGGAGCTGGCATAACGAAAATAGGCGTCCTCCAGTTCCTCCGGATCGGGCTCCTCATGGATATTCAGGACACCGCGGCCGTCCGGTATCTCATGGCCCTTCAGGCGCAGATAGACCGCCGTTATGGTCCGAAGCAGATAAAACGCTCCGCCGCCGTCTGACAGGGAATGAAATACCTCCAGCGAGATACGTCTCTGATAATAATAGAGCCGAATCAGATATTTGCTGCTGGACTGAAAGGACATGGGCATACAGGGATTTACAATATCCGGCTCCACGAAGGGACCGGGCCGGTCGTTAGGCTCCAAATACCGCCAGAACACACCTTTGCGCATCGTGACCTTAAAGGTCGGAAACCGGGGCAGAGTCATATCCAGCGCCTGCTGC
>VSNE01000376.1 GCA_009774155.1 Lachnospiraceae bacterium | reverse complement strand
TACTATGAAGTGTCTACCTCCTGCGGCGGCTCGGAACGGCTCCGCGACAAGATGATACGGCTCATAAAATCGGAAACCGTCAAACCGCCCAATGACAAACAGGGATAAGTGCGCTATAATAAGGACAGCACTACTGTTTGTCGGGCGTTCATTACAGAAGGAATGAACACATGACAGCAAATACATATAAGCCCGGACAGATAACAGCATTATACGCCCGTCTTTCGCAGGAAGATACGTTAGAGGGCGACAGCAACAGCATTGTGAACCAAGACGGGATTTGTCAAGGATATTTTCGCCCACAAGTTCGTAAAACGAAAAATCATGCCCTGGCACTTTCTGATTCTCTCTAAAATCAGGAGTGCCAGGGCATTAAAATACACTGCTTTATAGCCGTTTATAGATATACGAAAGATTGCGGTGCTTGACGGATACCGTAATCAGACAAAGCCTTGGGCTTTTCGTAAATCACTACATTTTTTAATTTATATGCAATAGCCTTATCTTTTCCTGAATAGTAGGAAAAATAAAATTTCTTTGTAATGCCCGCAGCAGTTTTTGCTATCTCCCAGATTTCTTTCGGCGTCCCTTCCAATATTTCATCAATAAGCGCTTCTCCGACCACTTCCTTCTGCGGTGCTGACGCATAGAAAATGATTCGATCCACACCATCTTTCGGTCTGCTTTTTCGGAATTCGTATTGTTTTTTTCCTTCAAGTATCACCTTCGCATATTTAGGCTTAATTGATAATAACATTGCCGACATCTACTTTGCCCTCCCGCAGAATTTTCTCGAATTGGCTCCTTGTATAACGGAAATTCATGGGATGGGTTTCAGGCCAACAATCATTATTTTTCAGCCACATCCAATTTACATTATTCCCTGCGCCAAAATAGCCATAATACAATAACTCAATTAGCGTTAGAGAAGCCCAGGTATCATATTTTTCCTTCAATTCATCTTCATTATAGACAGATTTGTTGCCGACCATGCGCAAGAACTGGTCATAAGAATATTACGCACGTCCATTTACTTTTATCTTTTCGATTCGCGTTGCTACACAATAAGTAGTAATGACGGATTTATACCCCGGACGGCCATCGGTTCCGGTGTATTTTCTATATATTAAAACAGGCTCTCCGACTTTGAAAGCCAAACTATAAGACTGGCCTATGTATACTTTTTTCAGTCCATTTGCCACGCTAATATCAACCCGCTCCTGCAAGGTATTAGCGAGGTCAGAAGAAGCGAACATGGTGTCGTGATATTCCATATCAATGGCAAGGCATCCAGCGTGTTGGACTTGACCGCTAAGAAAAGGGAAGGCTTTGCAGGGATCACTGAAATCAAGATTCCTTCGATCTTTGATATATACCCGCTCACCATTCAGGTTGTTTCCAACATGGATAAAGCCATACTTCTCCAGAAGAAGTATCAAACTGGTGTGTTTATCAAAAACAGTAACATAAATTTCATTGATGCCCAAATCTCTCCATTGCCACAAAGTTAGACCAAGAGCTCCCTCGCCAATCCTTTGATTTCGATAACGCTCATCAATTTTAATTGTTGTGATTTTAAGACGAGCAGTCTTCGGCAAAACGCTACCGTTTGCCAAATTGATTTCCTCGGCTTCATTCGGCTTCAGATTTACAAAAGCTCCTACACCCTGGTCATCTTCAAATATCAGCGCCCTTTTCCCATCGGCGGCTTTTGCTGCGAATCATTGCACGAAACCAGTGCTTGATGAAGTGCCGGGGTAATCGGCTTTCAAGGAATCGAAAAAGGGATCATTGAGATTGATTTCGGAAAATTGCTTGCGTTCAAATTTACCCGCCATAATCGGTCCCTCCTCAAAGTGATTTTATGAAGTCAATTGCCCGTATAAGGTCTTTAGCGCCCTCAGAAACAAAAAGCTTCGCATTAATGTCTCTGGCAACTTCATCTGCGTATAGCCGTTCTTCCCGCTGGAAGTATTCAATGCTCTCTACAGCAACCTCAATTCCATCGCGCTTTCTTCGCCGGGACGCTATGATTTCTGGATTTTCGGTCAGCAGCACAATAGCATCCTGTTTGAGCATAACAAAAGTGCCATAAGGAATACGTTGCACTTTGCCCGATGCATTCAGCAGGCAGAAGTGTCCGTCCAAAATAAAATTCTTGCACAAAGTTCTGAGCTCGTCCACGGCCCAAAGAAGGAACTGCTGATTTTCATCTATGTCAGGAATGAGCTTATTCTTTGTAGATCCTGAACGCTTTTTTGTTGCAATCAGGGCGCTAGCCGAATAGGTTTCGATGCCCACAGACTCTTTCGCAAGGTTGCAAAAATATGATTTTCCTACACCATGAACACCACTCACAAAAATCATGCGTCTATCTCTCCTTTGCAAAGAGCTGTACCGACTTTCAGATTTATTATAGCAGATTAAGATAAGAAATTCAATAGATAACAGAATTTTCTCCTGCAATCGCAGGAGAAAATCTTGTGTTTAAGGATTAGTCGTGTTATAATAAGCAGCAGAAATCTTCAAATCGGCGCATTTCCAGAAAAGGGA
>VSNE01000375.1 GCA_009774155.1 Lachnospiraceae bacterium | reverse complement strand
ATATATAATCTTTACATATGTCCTGTAATTATTCGCGGCGGAAACGATTGTCACAGGTTTTTGCCGGAATGCCGGAGGCGGGGCTGGTTCGGAAGGATATCTGCAGGATTATCTGTAAAATGTGCTCCACAAAGAGTAATATGTATGCTACAATTAAAGAAATTATCCGACTGCAGGGGGGACCGGATACAGGAGGCGTCAGGCATCCGCCGGCGGAAGCAGATTATGCCGTTGGGGCAGAATGTGCGGATATGATTCGGGAAGCAGTCCGTAAATATTGTTAATTCATTTTAAAGATAAAAGGTATACAGATGGCATCAGGTTTTTTGACGGATATTCAACTGTCTTATAATCAGTTTACAAGGACGGAAAAGAAAATTGCAGATTATGTGATTAAGAATTCGGATCAGGTTCTTCTCATGTCGATCAGTGACCTGGCGGATGCCTGTCAGGTGGCGGATGCCAGCGTACACCGATTCTGTCGGAAGGCAGGCGCCAAGGGCTATCAGGAATTTAAGATGAAGCTTTCCATCAGCCTGGCATCGAATGAAAAGCCGGATTCCATGGCGGACACAAAATATCCGGGACTTGAATATGCTCTGGATGAGCTTCTTCAGAACAATATCAATGCATTGAAGGAGACCCGGAGGCTGGCGGATTGTCATGAGATTGAACGGACGGTCCGTATGATGGAGGACGCAAGAAGAATTTATTTTTTTGGAATCGGGGACAGTCTTCTGGCGGCGCAGGCAGCCAGAAATAAATTTCTGAGAATTACCAACAAAGTAGACTGCATCCAGGACCCCCATATGCAGGCCATGGTGGCATCCATGGCCACGAAGGAGGACTTGATTATATTTTTATCGTATTCGGGCTCCACTAAGGATAATATCTATGTGGCGCAGATTGCGCAGGAGTCGGGGGTGAGGATGGTAGCCATCAGCAGGTTTCTCAAATCGCCTTTAACAAATTATACAGATGTCCTTCTGCTGTGCGGATCGGACGAGGGGCCGTTAGAGGGAGGGTCCATGGGCGTAAAAATGTGCCAGATGTTCATTATTGATATTCTGTTTTATGAATATTACCGGAGAAATCATGAGATATCAAAGGAGAATAACCATAAAACTTCCAGAGCGGTTGTGGAAAAGCTTTTCTGATATAACTGTCAGTATCTTTTGCGGGGATGGCTGATTAGGTTCGGGGATATCGGCTTCTTGAACAGAGCGGTATCCTTTTTAGATCCGCTGAAAAACGGGTTGACCGCATATTTTACTGCCTTTAAAATAGAATCGTTGAAGGAGAGGTTTTATAAAATGATATTTCTTGAGAATTTATATCCGGATGAATGGACGGAATCGGTCTATTCTCTGGAATGGGAGCAGCTTTCGGTGAAGTACCGCGCAGTGATCTTTGACGTTGACAATACGCTGGTGCCCCATGGGGCGGCGGCGGATGAAAGGGCGGTCCGGCTGTTTGAAAGAATACACAGGCTTGGCGTGAGGACTATGCTGGTATCCAACAACGGGGAGGAGAGAGTGAAGCCTTTTGCGGACAAAGTACAGACAGAGTATGTATACAAGGCAGGCAAGCCTAAAAAAAGAGGTTATGAGGACGCCATGCGCCGGATGGGAACAACGGCGGAAAATACGCTGTTTATCGGAGACCAGATTTTTACGGATATATGGGGGGCCAACCGGGCAGGTATACACACGATACTGACGGAACCTGTGGCTCCCTCCACAGATGAGATCCAAATCGTTATCAAAAGGTGGTTTGAAAAGCCGTTCCGCAGGAAGCGTTAGGAAGCGGCTGATTTTTCCTGCAGACATGAATTTGGTTTTGCCCGGGGCTCACAGGATAAAGCGGAAACAAGGAGGAAAAGACATGAGACTGTCACTGGAGGAAAGAAGAGGGCTTAGACAGCAGGTGGAGCGGGTGCTTCATGTCCCCGGGAACTATACGGGAGGCATTCTGGAGATGGCGCTGGTTGTGGATTGCCGTCTTTCGGAAACGGAAGTAAAGGAAACGGCGGCAGAGCTTGCAAAGCTTTTAAAGCAGCAGAGCCCGGTTTTTCGGAATGTACGGCTGAATCTGGTGGAATGGAGGCCGGATGAGAAGCTCAAAAGCCGTGTGACACCCATGTCCATGCTGATGCTGGGAAGCTTTGCGGAGGATTATAGAAGAAGCACAGGGGATTTGTCTGCGGATGATTTATTTTCTTATCTGAAGCTGTTTCAGGCGCGCTCCAAGCTGATACTGGTTCTCAGCGCAGGGGATGTGAAAATCCGCAGGGAGGCATTGTGCCGTGACGCATGTAGGCCGTTTTTGGGGAGAAAGCTGATTTGGCTGGCACAGGGAGAGGAACCGGTCATGAACGGATTTCTGCGGGCAGAACGATGGTGCTGTCTGGAGCTTAAGGGCTGTGGAAAAGAATCGTAAGAACTTCGTAACAGATACTCAATATTTAAGTGCTATAATAATAAGATAATACTCATATACTGTAAACGGGGATGTGAAAATTATGAAAATGATAAAAAAACGTATTGGATATTTATTGTTTGCGGC
>VSNE01000374.1 GCA_009774155.1 Lachnospiraceae bacterium | reverse complement strand
CCTTTAATTTAGAGCTCTGGTTTTTTGTATTAATGTATATTATAACATAAAATATAAGAATGTGATATATTTTTTTAATCTGCTATGGTACAGAAATAGACAGATACTCTGGAGAGTCCCGGTATACGGGCGCCGAAGGTGTACGGAAGGAGCGGATGCTTCCTCCAATCTCTCAGGCAAAAGGACAGGGGCATACATATGCAAATGTTCTACTCTTTGGAGGGCTGATGGTTCATCAGCTCTTATTTTATACGACAGTATTTATGAGTAGGAGGAAAGAAGAAAATGGAAACACTGTTAAGCATGGTGGATTCGGTAAACGATGTGTTATGGAATGTGGTATTGATTCTGCTTCTGTGCGGAACCGGAATCTATTATACAATCCGGCTGAAATTCATCCAGGTAAGAAAATTCACGGAGGGCTTTAAGCTGGTATTCGGAAGCATCAGTCTGAAGGGGAAAAAAGGAAGCCAGGGCGAGATGACCACCTTTCAGTCCGTAGCTACCGCAATCGCCGCACAAGTAGGAACCGGTAATCTGACCGGAGCTGCAACCGCGCTGATTGGAGGAGGACCGGGAGCTATTTTCTGGATGTGGCTCAGCGCCTTCTTCGGAATGGCTACTATCTATGCCGAGGCCGCCCTTGCCCAGGAGTATAAGACAAAAAAGGACGGCGAGATTACCGGAGGGCCGATTTATTATATTCAGGCCGCTTTTCAGGGAACCTTCGGAAAAGCTTTGGCCGCGGTTTTTGCAGTCTTCATCATTTTGGCTCTGGGCTTTATGGGCAATATGGTGCAGTCCAATTCCATCGGCTCTGCCTTCTCCGAAGTATTTACATCCAGAAATATTAATATTCCGCCCGTAACTATCGGTATCGCACTTGCTCTGGTTGCCGCATTTATCTTTATCGGCGGAACCACCCGTCTGGCATCCGTGGTGGAAAAAATCGTTCCCATCATGGCCGGTATCTATATTGTGGGAAGCCTGATCGTTATTTTAAGCAATATTACTATGGTTCCGGAGGCCTTCCGACAGATTATTGTGGGAGCTTTTCAGCCGTCTGCCGTTTTAGGCGGCGCTGCCGGCGTTACCGTAAAGCATGCCATCCGTTTTGGCGTGGCGCGGGGGCTGTTCTCCAACGAAGCAGGTATGGGCTCCACCCCTCATGCGCATGCGCGCGCAACTGCGGAAAACCCGCATAAGCAGGGACTGGCCGCTATGATCAGTGTTTTTATCGATACCTTTATTATTCTGAACCTGACTGTATTTTCTGTTCTTACCACCGGAGCGCTCGGCAGCGGAAAGGAAGGAACCGCCCTTACACAGTATGCATTCTCCACCGTATTCGGAGGCTTTGGAGATATATTCGTGGCATGCTGTCTGCTGTTCTTTGCCTTTTCCACCATCCTTGGATGGCATTTCTTCGGGGCCATCAATGTAAAGTATTTGTTCGGACAAAAGGGCATGAAGGTCTACTCTCTGCTGGTTGTCCTGTTCATTGTGATTGGTTCCTCCCTGAAGGTAAACCTGGTATGGTCTCTGGCAGATTTCTTCAACGGTCTGATGGTGATTCCGAACGCCCTGGCCCTGCTGGCTCTTGGCGGCATTGTCATGAGAATCTGTAAGACATACGGCTCTAATTAATGCTTTTCCCCTGCAGACTACGCTTTTGCAGGGGATTTTTTGCCGTTTTCAATAGAAGTATTTGCTTTTCTTTACATTTGCACCTATAATAAAGAGATGGAATAAATATTTTGTAAGGAGATTTATTACAATGGAAGAAAAAATGACAATGGATGACTTCTCAGAAGAACTGGAGGCCTCCTACAAGGCTGCTGAAGAGCAGACAGAAGCTGCTGAAGAGCTGGAACCGGTCTGGGCGACCCTGAACGAATATCTGACTGAAAAGACAGTTCTGACCGTAAAGGTCGGCGGTGTCGTAAATGCAGGCGTGATTGCCTACGTGGAAGGCATCCGGGGCTTTATCCCGGCATCCCGGCTGTCCCTGGAGCATGTGGAGGATCTGAATGAATGGCTGAACAAGAAAATTAAGGTTCGTGTCATCACCGCTGATCCGAATAAAAAGAGACTGGTTCTCTCTGCCAGAGAGCTGTTACGGGAGGAAGCCAGAGCAGAGGCTGCGCAGAAAAAGCAGGCTGCTATGGAACAGACCAAGGTCGGCGATATTATGGAAGGAACCGTTGAATCCTTAAAAGACTACGGTGCATTCATCCGCCTGGAAAACGGACTGTCAGGTCTGGTGCATGTATCCCAGATTTCTGACAAGCGCGTCACCTCCCCCTCAAAGGTATTGAAGGAAGGCGAGTCCGTAAAGGTAAAGGTCATTGCAATTAAGGACGGCAAGCTTTCCCTGAGCATGAAGGCTCTGATTGAGAAATCCCAGCCGGAAGAGTCAGAGGAAAAATATGATCTTCCGAAGAGCGAAAGCATTTCAACCAGTCTTGGGTCCCTGCTTGCAAATCTGAAGCTTTAATTTCTTAAATAAAGAAATCGAGTAGGAGGCGGTGACTAGCCGCCGTCCTCTCACACCACCGTGCATACCGTTCGGTACACGGCGGTTTC
>VSNE01000373.1 GCA_009774155.1 Lachnospiraceae bacterium | reverse complement strand
AGCTTTGTCTGATCATATTCAAATATGCCGTTAGAAAAATCAATGATCTTTTGTTTCATAGGAACCCCATTGCTTTTTTTGTAATTTTGATTATAATTGGGTTAATGAGTTGAAAATATTATACCACCCGCGGCTTGCATCACGCAACTGCGGGGAACAACCTGGCGAGGACAAAATGAATAATCATAAAAAAATAGAAGGAAAAGAACATTTCCATGGAAGCGATCTGGAAAAAATCGAAAAATATTTCGGGATTCCCAAGGAACAGATTACCGGCTTCGGCGCTAATGTGAATCCCCTTGGCATCTCTCCGAAAATGAAAGCGGGCCTGGCAGAAAAGATTGATGTAATAACCTCCTATCCAGATCCCGAATACACAGAGCTTCGGGGACATATTGCACAATACGCCGGATGCCGTCCGGAAGAAATACTGGTAGGAAACGGATGCACGGAGCTGATCTCTCTTTTTATCCAGACCCTCCGCCCCCAAAAAGCCCTGATTGTCTCTCCGACCTATTCCGAATATGAAAGGGAGGTCCTGCTGTCAGGAGGCTGCGTACAGTATTATGCTCTGAAGGAGTCGTCTGATTTCAGGCTGAATGCAGATGATTTCTGCAAAGAGCTGAACGATGATCTGGAGCTGTGCATCATCTGCAACCCTAACAACCCCACCTCCACTGCCAATGAACCAGACGAAATGCGCTGGATTCTGACGTGCTTAAAGGAGCATCATATCTTTGCCATGATAGATGAAACCTATGCAGAATTTGCTCCGGAGCATACCAGCGTCTCCTCTGTGGGTCTGTTAAAGGAATTTGATAACTTTGTCATTCTGCGCGGCATTTCCAAGTTTTTCGCCGCTCCGGGCCTGCGCCTGGGCTACGCCATAACCAGTAATCTGCGCCTTCTGGAGAATATTAAGGAGCGCAAAAATCCCTGGACTATCAACAGCCTGGCTGATGCCGCAGGCGCTCTGATGTTTACGGATAAAGAATACATTGAAAAAACCCGCCGTCTGATCTCGTCCGAGCGGGAACGGATTTATCAGGAGCTGCTGACCTGGAAAAATATCAAGGTTTATAAGCCTTACGCCAATTTTATCCTGGTGCGCATCCTGAAGGAAGATATCACCTCCTACGATGTCTTTGTCCATGCCGTCAAACGGGGTCTTATGCTGAGAGACTGCTCTACCTTTCCGGGACTGGAGGATGAGACCTTCTTCCGCTTCTGCTTTATGATGCCTCAAAAAAACACGGAGCTTTTAAATTGTCTGAAAGAAATTCTAAACTAATCCGGAAGGGGGAGATACAGGATTGAAGAAAAAACGGCCGTATAGTACAATGTGAGACAGGAATTTTCATTGCTGCCCTTGTTGGTCTATGTTATACGATCTTCAGGGGACGAAAATAGCCGCCATTACCCCAAATAATGACGGCTGATGCTATCCTAACGGCAGATGGGTACTTTGGGTACACATATCCTTTTTCAATTACATTTTGCAGAAATTCAAGCAGTCTTTGTATTTTTTCTATCCGGATCATTTTCTGCCGCCGTTATAATCGCATTTCTGACAATGCAGCATAGTATTTTCCGTGTCTTCTTTGTGATAAGCGCCTGACCACCGGCAGATGCTCTGCAGAATCGGAACAACAGACATCCCTTTTTCCGTAAGAGAGTACTCCACCCTGGGCGGAATCTCATCATAGGACTTCCTGTTTACCATTCCGTTTTTCATCAGCGATTTCAGCGAAGCACCGAGAACCGCATCCGTAATATTGGTAAGCTCACTGCGCAGTTCGCTATACCGCAGGGTTTCTTTTGCTGCCAGCACGCAGATAATCCGGGAATTCCATTTTCCCCCGAACAGATCCAGCCCATATTCCAGCGGGCATCGGATATCCTTATCTAATTTGGGCTTATACATCCAATCACCTCAGCTCATTTTTTCTATGTGTATCTTTATATCATTATCCCTTTATACCGTCTAAAGTTCAAGCTGCTATTACAGAGAATAGTAGACTGGTAAATTTATGGATACATTGCCGATAGAAAAACGATAAAGAAGGCATCCTTCATAATAAAGAACATCTTCTTTTTCAGGACTCTGCACCCGCTGCATTTTTGTCCGCCTTACAGAACTTTCTTATTGTCTGCTCCAGGGGTAGACACGATAACCTTTTCCGGCGTAATAACCAGTGCTCCCTTGGCAGTAGCCGCGCCACTGAACATTTTTTCCACTATAGCCTTAAATGTATCAACAACGGCGCCCTCTGTCACATACTCTGCAACGCCTTTAATCTGGTATCCTTCCAGAGACTTCGCGTCGTATACGGAAATGGCAATTCTGCCGCCGTTTGCTTTCAGATTGTTCAGCGTAGTCTCAAGGAACACATCCCCTACCACCAGCTTTCCATCTTCCGTTACATCCTTGAACGCCACGGGAACGACATTCGGTTCATTGCCTGCATAGGTAGCCATATCCCACATGCTCTCTGCCAGCAGTTTCTTTACATTTTCATTCAACATAAAAATTACCTCCTAAATTTAATTTCCGAGTTGGAATTAATATATTGAATTATAGCCGGC
>VSNE01000372.1 GCA_009774155.1 Lachnospiraceae bacterium | reverse complement strand
TACGTTTGCCCCTTGCCCCTCCCGCAAGCAGAAACGCCCCGAAACTGGCGGCCAGTCCCAGACATATTGTAGAAACATCGCATTTAATATACTGCATAGTATCATAAACCGCAAATCCCGCTGATACAGAGCCGCCCGGACTGTTTATATAAAACTGGATATCCTTTTCAGTATCCTGCGCCTCCAAAAAAAGCATCTGCGCAATAATCACGCCCGCTGAATGAGCGCTGACCTCTTCGCCCAAAAATATGATCCTGTCTGAAAGAAGCCGGGAATAGATATCATAGCTTCTCTCCCCCCTGCCCGTCTGCTCCACCACATAAGGTACCACACTCATGCCGCAATTCTTCCTCCCGCCGGTCTAAATAAAAATATTACAGGCTGCCTTCTGATACCCATATGAATCCTGCTCTGTTTCGGAGTAAATATTCCAATCCTTCTATATTGCTGCGGTGTACAGATATACGTACAGCGGAAGCTTCTCGTAAATGCCTGCTGAGAGCTGTAACCCGCTTCAAAAGCAATCTCAACTATAGGCTGCTTCGTTTCCGCAAGTTTTCTGGCCGCCTCATCCAGCCGCCTGCCCTGGATATATTTATATAGTGTTGTGCCCGTATTGTCTTTAAATGTTCTTGCTATATAAAACTTTGAATAGCTTAGCTCCTTAGCTATTTTTTTTAATGACAGCTCTTTATCCAAATTATTCTCAATGTACAAAAGTATCTTTTTTGTTATTGACATATCCCCCATATGCTGCTCCTTTCTGGTTTTCCAGTATGATAACATTCCGCCATCAGCTTGTCTTAATAAAAATTGCCCTTTTCAGCCACCATATCCGGAACAGGCTCCCCAATCCCAAATCGCAAAAGGAAAGCAGTCAGGGATCAGGGAGGAAATATTCTTATAACTTTATCGGAACCAACGGCTTAAAAAATTATTATTTCCCTATTTTTTTGTCACAGTCTGCTTTACCGGGGACCAGGAAGAAAAGAGCTTCGTACTCTTTCCATTTACCTTTGCCGTCTTATAGGTCCGAATCCTCACATAATATTTTTTCTTTCCTTTCAGCTTTTTAATGGTCCTTGTTGTAGCAGAGGCCTTTTTGACATATACACTGGCCGTCGTCCCCTTCTTAAATTTGCTCGTAGTGGAATATTGAATCTGGTAGCCGCTGACCTGCTTTGCATTCTTCTTCCACTTCAGCGTCATGCTTTTTGATTTCCCTGTCACCTTGGAAATCGTAGTTCTGGCAGGCTTGATGAGAAAGGTTTTTTTCACGGTTCCGCTGTAATCCCCTTTAAATTTAACCGTCACCGTAGCCTGACCTACGTTCTTGTTATTCTTGTAACTAAGTGTATAATACGCTTTGTCAATCCTCTTACCAGTATTATCTATTGCGGTTATAGATGGTTTCTTTGCTTTCCCATCATATGTATATTTGGTTGCGGACAACGTTACAGATTTAACGGCTGCCTTTTTGTTCTCTCCGTCATTCTTATTCTTGTCATCCCCTGGCTTCTCGTCATCCTCGGACGGAGATGGGTCCTGCACCTTCCCGCCCACAATCTTACTTCCATCAGAACAGGTGACAGTGGCTGCTTTCAGAGCCGTCTTTACGCCTCCTGTCATATCAATTTTTTTCCATTGCTCCCGGGTTCCCTTATAATCTACAGTCTTAAGCGCCGGTGTATTATAAAATGCTTCTGTGGCTATTCTCGTAACGGATGCAGGTATTGTAATACTTGCAAGACTGGTGCAATCCCGAAACGTCCGCGCATTGATTTCTGTCACACCATCCGGAATAACAATACTCTTCAGACTGGAACATTCACGGAAAGCATCACTGCCAATTTTCTGCACAGAGCTTGGGAGCATAATATTCGCAGCACTTTTACATTTAAAAAAAGCCATTGTGCCAATCTCGGTAAGGCCATCTGGCAATGTTATACTTGTGAGATTTTCACAGCCTCCAAAGGTGTCATTTGCTATTTTCGTAATTCTTTTTGGGATAACAATAGATTCGATTTTTGAATCTGAAAAACAGCTTGCTCCTATACTGGTGACGGAATCAGGCAAACCAACTTCTGTTATTGGTTTACTAGAAAAAAGATGCTCTCCCAAGGTCGTTACCGTATTGGGAATAGTAATGCTGGTTAAATTAATATAACAAAACGCAAAATTCTGGTACACTAAATTATCCATTCCGCCATCAATTTTTGTTACAGGATAACCGTCAACATAAGCGGGGATCTCAATGCTTAGTGTTGGCACGGTAATATTTTTGCCATCCAGCCAGTCATAATGAACCGTGTTATGGGTAAGGGATACGCTTTTTTTATCACTGTTTATTTCAAACAGTAAGCGAACGTCTTCTGTTCCTGGTACTAAATACCATCCAAATTGAGGATTTGGATCAAGTTCAGGATAGCTTACTCCATTTCTATCGCTCCCAATAACCCCCGTAACAGAAAGTCCTTCCGCTGCATATACCACATTTCCTATTCCCGGTATCGTAGCTGTCAACAGCATGGCCAAGGATACAGCCAGAAAACCGGCTAACAGCCTGCGCAGTAATTTCTTCTTCATATAATC
>VSNE01000371.1 GCA_009774155.1 Lachnospiraceae bacterium | reverse complement strand
AAATGATTATCGAATTTGCAAATCTGCTTGATGCAAAAAGCCGCCATGAACTGAGGGAATGGCTCATAAATAACCATGATAAGGAAAAGGAATGCTGGGTAATCGTGAAGCGTGGCCGCCCGGTTGACGATGGCACTTTCTGGTACATAGATTCCGTTGAGGAAGCCATGTGTTTCGGCTGGATAGACAGCACCACAAAAAAGATGGATAACGGCGTAACTGCCCAAAGGCTTGCTCCCCGGAGAAAAGGAAGTTTATGGTCTGAGTTAAATAAGGAACGCTGCCGGAGGATGGAACGCCTGGGTCTGATGACCGATGCCGGGAGAGCCGTACTTCCCGATATGTCACCAAAGGGATTTGTCATTGACGGGGATATTGAAAAAGCCTTAAAAGCAGATTCAGAGGTATGGAGCAAGTTTCAGAAATTTCCTCCCCTGTACCAGCGGGTGCGGATTGATACCATACAGATTAAAAAGAAACAGCCGGAACTATTTCAGAGCAGGCTGCAGAAACTGATTGAAAATACCAAAAAAGGTGTTATGTACGGGGAATGGAATGATAACGGAAGATTGATAGAATGAGGGATTATTTACACTTATCTATTTTCCATTGGGCTTTCCGTGTCCGTATCTGCCGGGGAAGGAGACACCGCCCCATGCCAGAACTATCGCTTCACTTCTGGCACAAGGCTCTGTCCCTGCCCCATTCAAACCTTTTAACGATTGCCTGCTATCGTTAAAAGGAGGTGCAAAATCAGAGGGAAAAATAGCTTCCGAAATGGAAAAAAGGCTCAAAAAGCGAAAAAATAAAACCGCCGAATCCGTGAAAAGGCTTATTTCCACGCATTTTAGCGGTTTTCCATTGTATCAATTTCGGTGTTGCGATGTTTCCTTATATCTGCCGATATTTTCCTAAGAAATATCTATAATTTCTATCTTTAAAAAATGCACCCAAAGTCAAACTTGGACGCATTGTGCTCAATGTAGCATCAATAATATTGTATTTATAGACTTTGTGAAGTTTCTGCAGCTTTATCTACTGAAACTAAAACACCTCTGGGTGCTAGAGTTATCTTCGCCCTATATATTGAGCATATCTATAAGTACATCTATTATACTTAATCGAATTTAAAATTATGAAACAACACAAGCCTAATCTATTTGAAAATACTAATTGGCACGAGAACATAAGCAGTACGTCAAACGCCCTCTCTCTTCGTTGAACTGAATCCACCAACAATTATGAATTCTCGATCGTAATTAAGAAACATATCACTAACAGTCTGTTCCCACAAATCACCAGTGCCGTCTTTCATATAAACATCATCACTACTCTTCTACAAATCAAAAAGCGTCATCTGACATTCTTTACATGAAGTTACTTTTCGTTCCTTTATCACATCATCCGCTCCAATCTCCCCAAAAAGGAGGGGTGATGCCGGATTATGAATCTGTGTATTTTTCATAACAGTTTTATAACTATAATTTGCATAACAATACAAACATCCATTTTTACAGGTATTATATGTTCCAATATCTATGCTGGCAATACAGCCACATTCTGTTCGTTGATTTGAATCTTTGCCTATAGCTAATTTACATTTTCCAATCCGCTCAAATCTCTCCCTGTCGATACAATGAGCATGAGAAATTCCTAATTTGTCAAATTCTATCGCTTCAGCACAAGTGTCTATATAGAAACCATATTCTTTTGCAATATCAGAAAATCTCTGCATAATTTCAAATTGCTGCTCTCCTGTCTCCCGTTGTATATTTAAAGGCTGCGTGTTTCGGGCGGTATTTCGATATAAATCAAGAAAACTTATAGTGCATTTTTCAGTATAATCACCAAGTTTTGCCGCTAATACCTTAAAATATTTACAGTGATATTCCATGGTATATCTATCATTGAAGAAAATAGGATCGTACCTCCATATTACTTTTTCACGCCCAATTACCTGAGATAACTTTTGAAATGCAGGTATAATGATATTGTTCTTTGATGGAATGTTGGGCTCCACATCTCTGTCATATGCATTCAGAGTGAACTGAAAATAGTAATTATATCTATCCAGTTCAGAAAGGCGGCCCAGCATTGATACAGGATTTTTAGTCCAAAACACGATTCCGTCAACAACATCAGGAGATAAATTTATTCTGCCAATCTGATGAATATTCATAGGATTTCTTACGAGAACAAACCCTTCTTTAAGTCTATTAAACAACCATTCAGAATAGTATGTTGGAATATCCGTCCTTCGACTTGCACTAATTATCATTCTTCCATCACCTTTTTTATTATCATCTGCGCACTTGCACAAGTATCAAATGGGGCGTACTTTTTCCAAGGCGTCAAATCAAAACGATTTTTATTACAGGGAAACTCACCGTCTGAATCTTCCCCGTATGTATATCCTCTGGGATAATAAAAGCTCTTTGAGTTATCATTACAAAATCGGCCTTTTCTATATTTGGAGCTTTCGAGTTTTTGCAGCAATCTATCGAAATATTCCCGCCCTCCTCCATATCCACACCCCAAATTTATAACATTAAGAATAATGTATGTGTTCGGATTAACTTTCTTATTGTAATATTCCGCAAATGTATTTATAAAATTATTTAT
>VSNE01000370.1:2205-2625 GCA_009774155.1 Lachnospiraceae bacterium | reverse complement strand
CTTATGAAGCGTGTAAAACTGATTGTCGCCTATGACGGCACCAACTACCGGGGGTGGCAGATTCAGAAGAACGGAGAGACTATAGAGTCCGTACTGAATCGTGCGCTTAGGGAACTGACCGGGGAGGCAGATATTCAGGTGCTTGGAGCCAGCCGGACGGATGCAGGCGTACATGCCATGGGTAATGTGGCGGTATTTGACACTCAGATGAGGATGCCGGGTGATAAATTCGTCTATGCTCTGAACCAGCGTCTTCCGGAGGATATTCGGATTCAGCATTCCTGCGAGGTGCCGTCGGACTTTCATCCCAGGTATCAGAATACAGTGAAGTTCTATGAATACCGGATTCTGAACCGGGAGTTTCCGCTTCCGTCATATCGCCTGAATACTTATTTTTTTTATCGTCCGTTAGATGAAAAG
>VSNE01000370.1:0-2195 GCA_009774155.1 Lachnospiraceae bacterium | reverse complement strand
TGACAGGAGAGCATGATTTTAAAAGCTTCTGTGCGGCGGGAGCCCAGGTAAAGACGACTGTCCGGACTATATATGCTTTGGAGACAGTCAGGGACGGGGAGCTTATCACCATCCGCATCACCGGCAATGGATTTCTGTACAATATGGTCCGCATTATTGCAGGCACGCTTATTAAGATCGGTCAGGGAGAATGGGAACCGGAGTATATACGGGAGATTTTAGCGGCCAAGGACCGCGGGGCGGCAGGCCCTACGGCTCCGGCAAAGGGCCTGACTTTGACAGGGATTTTTTATCCGGATTCTTTAAAAAATGATTGACACGCGTGGGTTCGTGTCATATAATATTAAAATGTGACAGCGTGAGAAAAATGTCTGATCCAAAGCCCCGGTAAGACATTTTTACGTATAAATGCTTTAATTTAAAGAACTCAATTTAAACAGGAGGTACACCAATGAACAGTTTCATGGCTAATCCAGCAAAGGTGGAAAGAAAATGGTATGTAGTTGACGCTACCGGATATACATTAGGCCGTCTGGCTTCTGAAGTAGCAAAAGTGTTAAGAGGAAAAAATAAGCCGGTATTTACTCCTCATATCGATACCGGTGATTATGTAGTTATCGTAAATGCAGAGAAGATTAAAGTAACCGGAAAAAAGATGGACCAGAAGATTTACTACCATCATTCAGAATACGTTGGCGGTATGAAAGAGACTACTCTGAAAGAAATGCTGGCAAAGAAACCGGAGAAGGTTGTCGAGCTTGCGGTAAAAGGAATGCTTCCAAAGGGACCTTTGGGAAGAGAAATGTTCACCAAGCTTCATGTTTATGCCGGACCGGAGCATCCGCATGCAGCTCAGAAGCCGGAAACGCTGACATTTTAAGAGTAGGATAAGGAGGTAAATATTATGGCTAACACAAAATTCTATGGAACCGGAAGAAGAAAAAAATCCATTGCTAGAGTATATTTATTACCGGGAACCGGAAATATTACGATTAATAAAAGAAGCATTGACGATTATTTTGGACTGGAGACTCTGAAAGTTATCGTTCGCCAGCCGTTGGTTGCCACTGAGAATGCAGATAAATTCGATGTGCTTGTAAACGTGCACGGCGGCGGATATACCGGACAGGCCGGTGCTGTAAGACATGGTATTGCCCGTGCTCTTGTGCAGGCAGATCCGGATTACAGACTGACGCTGAAAAAGGCTGGTTTCCTGACCCGTGATCCGAGAATGAAGGAGCGTAAAAAGTACGGTCTCAAAGCAGCCCGCCGCGCACCGCAGTTTTCCAAGAGATAGGCAGACAAAACACAAGATTTCAAGAATATATACTCCGCAGGTTTTCCTGCGGAGTTTTTGCCTTAATAAAAAGGACAACGGCTGAACCGCTGTCCTTAAGTTGTCAAATTAATGACTATAAATTTTGTCTGCCCACTAAAGGGTTCTTTTTTAAATTGCCCTCATTTTAACATTATTATTCCTTTGCGTCAATAGTTTTTCCTGTAAAATTAAAAAAGTCTGATATGGCTTTTTCTATTTCTATACGGGATGTAATAATATTAATATAACCTTTCTTTTCCAATATTCGCATTTTGTCTACACAACGAATATCATCAAAATGCATCCGCGCCTTTATATGATTATCTTCTTCTATATCATATTCATATGGTACAGTTAAAGTTCCAGACTCCTGTTTGATTGATGTGACAGGGACTACGATTAGCTTAGTACCGCAATGTTTGAGGACATAGCACCAATGGGGGTCAAATAATTCTTTTGAATATCCGCGACCGATTTGGCAATATATTAACTGATGCTCTTTTGGCCCTGTTTTTAATGAATAATAGGTTTTGTTAGCATCATGGTTAAGTTTTTTGCCAACCAGTGTTCCATAAAAGAAATTAGAAGCAGTTAATTGATGCTTCCATGCTGAGATTAACATGTCTACATCATAGTTGCCCGTGTTTGCCAAGTCATTTGCCTGATTGGCTAAGTTCCAAAATTCCTTATATATATTAAGTTGGTTTTTATGTTTTTCTCTCCCTATAGTGTCCTCCACGGTGATTCTGGTTTTAATGGCATTATATCAGTTGATAAGACAGAAATCAACAAAATAGAATTGTTTGTGTCAAGTAATCGTTGGCATTTTCCCATTTTTATTTTTCCAATGATGTCCTGTCTGTTTTTGCATATGGCA
>VSNE01000037.1 GCA_009774155.1 Lachnospiraceae bacterium | reverse complement strand
GATATGCTTTATGAAATTCCAGGATAAAACAGAAAATTAAAGAATAAGGGGGAAAGTATATGGACATTCGATTGCCTGAAAACTTTTTTATGGGGGCTGCCATGTCGGGGCCACAGACAGAAGGAGCATATAATATAGGCGGAAAGCTGGAAAATATCTGGGATACATGGTCGGATCGTTCGATTTCGGACTTTTATAACAAAGTCGGAAGCTATGTGGGAAATAATTTTTATGAAAAATATGAAGAAGACATCCGGCTTATAAAAAGCCTTGGCATGGACTCTTTCCGCACCTCTATCCAATGGAGTAGACTTCTTAAAAAGGACGGGAGCCTAAATCCGGAAGGAGCAGATTTCTATCACAAAGTATGTGCATACGCAGAGGAGCAAGGTATTGAGCTGTTTATGAACCTGTATCATTTTGATATGCCGACGTACCTGTTTCAACGGGGCGGATGGGAGAACAGGGAAATAGTGGAGGCATATGCCTTTTACGCCAGGACGGCTTTCAGGGAATTCGGCAAAGAGATTAAATATTGGTTTACTTTTAATGAACCTATTGTGGAACCGGATCAGAGATACCGCGACGGGCTGTGGTATCCGTTTATCAGGGATGCCAAGAGAGGCATGGCAGTACAATATCATCTGTCACTGGCGCACTGTTTGGCAGTCCATGAATTCAAAAGGGCAAAAGAAGAAGGAAGTATCCGGCCTGATGCACAGATTGGCTTAATCAACTGCTTTGCGCCGCCTTATACAAAAGAGAATCCAAGTCCGGAGGATTTAGAGGCGCTTCGTATGGAGGATGGGCTCCGGAACCGCTGGTGGCTGGATCTGGTGGCAAAAGGGCAGCTTCCGGAAGATGTTCTTAAGACATTGGAAGAAAGCGGACTTCTGCCGGATATCCGTCCCGGGGATGAGGAGCTTCTTAAGCTGGGCAAGGTAGATTGGCTGGGCTTTAACTATTATCATCCATCGAGAGTTCAGGCACCGAAGGAGAAGACGGACGAAAGCGGCTATCCAAGGTTTTCGTCTCCTTATGTATGGCCGGAGGCAAAGATGAATATCTACCGCGGATGGGAGATCTATCCGAAGGGAATCTATGATTTTGGTATGAAGATGAAAAAGGAATACCCGGATCTTAAATTTTTTATCTCTGAAAACGGGATGGGCGTAGAACAGGAAGAGAGGTTCCGGGGAGAATCCGGAGAAATCCAGGATGACTACAGGATTGAATTTGTAAAAGAGCATTTGGAATGGATTCTAAAAGCAATTCAGGATGGAGCCAAATGTATAGGGTACCATTATTGGGGATTGATTGATAACTGGTCCTGGAATAATGCTTTTAAAAACCGTTACGGCATGATTGAAGTGGATCTGTCAAGAAACTATCAGCGCAGATTCAAAAAATCGGCAGAATGGATACGGGAGGTGATTGCAGCGAGGAAAGGATAGAATAGCAGAGATGAGGATCAGCCATTCAACAAAAAGAAAAAGGAGGAAAAGGAAATGGGCGATTCTAAAGTAGTGGAGAAATTTACCATATTTGCTTCAAAACTTGGCAATGAGATACACCTGCGGTCTTTAAGGGATGCATTTGCGACGATTATGCCGCTGTATATTCTGGCCGGCCTTGCGGTACTGATCAACAATACTGTGTTTCAGTGGCTGCTTTCGGGGGATACTCTTGCAGGCGCGCAGTATTGGGGGACATTGATTGTTAACGGCACAC
Source organism: Lachnospiraceae bacterium (assembly GCA_009774155.1). Classification (GTDB taxonomy): domain Bacteria; phylum Bacillota; class Clostridia; order Lachnospirales; family Lachnospiraceae; genus Hominiventricola. The sequence continues at coordinate 12,075 of VSNE01000037.1, read as the reverse complement.
TGAATATCAGTTCCCTTTTGGTGGCTCCGGTGATCGGCTATATGCTGTCACAGAACAAAGGATATGAAAATCCGCTGGCGGCGGCAGTCATTTCGCTGGCAACCCTTGTGGTGATGATGCCGAATACTGTCAGCATCACGCCGCTGGACGGTGCCGACAGTGTAATGGCACAGGGAATGCTGACTTTTGGAAATATCGGAACAGGGGCGATGTTTGCGGGAGTCATTATAGGATTGGTGGCAACCGAGGTATTTATCTGGATCAGCAGCATCAAAAGGCTCCAGATTAATTTAGGCGACAGTATCCCGCCTGCAGTGGGGAAATCATTTAATGTACTGATCCCGTTTATTCTGGTTATGTCAGTATTTGCACTGTTCAGCGCGCTTTTAAATAATCTGTTCCATACGGATCTGGTCCGCATTATCACGATGGTAATTCAGGAACCGCTGCGTACCGCGACGACCGGAATTGTGGGCTGTGTTCTGCTGTATAGTCTGGGGAATTTCCTGTGGATTCTGGGAATTCATCAGTCTGTCATATACAGTTCCATTCTGGAGCCGCTTCTGATTGTAAATATGACGCTTAATATGGCTGCTTATGCGGCAGGCGAGGCAATCCCGAATATTATCAATGTAGCATTTGTCCCTGCATTCGGCATGATGGGAGGCTCCGGTTCTACTATCTGCCTGCTGATTGCGACGCTTCTGGTGAGCCGAAACAAGGCGACGAAAAGCGTGTCCAAGATGGCGTTTGTGCCAGGGCTTTTTAATATCAATGAGCCTGTGATTTTCGGATATTCCATCGTATACAATATTTGTATGCTGATTCCGTTTGTATTGACGCCGGCGCTTGGCATTATCATTGCGTACATAGCCACATCGCTGAACTTTATGAATCGGTGCGTGGTGTATATTCCATGGACTACACCGCCTCTGTTAAGTGGATATTTGGCAACGGCCGGTGATTTCCGCGCCATAATTGTCCAGCTTGTGATCCTGATATTGGGAGTGCTTTTGTATATCCCATTCGTAAAAATGAATGACATTGTCATGGAAAGAACCATGGCGTCAGAAGAATAAATTATAGAAAAGGAGAAGATAAGATGAAGAAAATTTTACTGGTCTGCAATGCGGGGATGTCAACAAGTATGCTGGTGGCAAAAATGAAAAAAGCGGCTGAGGGGAAAGGGATTGATGTGAGCATAGAGGCAAAATCTCTCTCCGAGGCAAAAAAGGAGATTGCAGAAGTCGATATCGTACTGCTTGGGCCGCAGATTCGTTATGAACTGGCAAATGTGAAGAAGATTGCGGGGACGGTTCCGGTGGAAGCTATTGATATGAAGGATTACGGCATGATGAATGGGGAGAAAGTTCTGACTCATGCAATGGAGGTGATGGGTGCATGATGACCGAAGAATTTGAAATGATTTGCATGCAGATGATCACCAACAGCGGAAGTGCAAAATCCAGCTATATTGAGGCGATTCAAAAGGCGAAGGAAGGGGATTTTAAGGAAGCGGATCGTCTGATGGATGAAGGAGATCAGTTTTTCACAGAGGCTCACGGGGTGCATGGCTCGCTGCTCGCCAAGGAGGCTTCCGGGGAAAAGACAGAGTTTTCCCTGATTCTGATGCACGCAGAGGATCAGATGGCAAGCACAGAGATGGCGAAGGTTCTGGCAAGAGAGCTGATAGGATTATATCAGGAGAAATAGAATAATTGATAAAAAAGGCTGCCGCAAACGCAATTCATGCCGTCATTTGTCTGACAGTATGCACCGCATTTGTGCGGCAGCTCTTTTTATGCCCAAAAAGGAGGAAAAATATGAGATTTGGGGCGTTGGAGGCAGGAGGAACAAAGATGGTATGTGCAGTAGGAAACGAAGATGGGAAGATTTTGGAGCGTGTATCCATTCCTACGGAACCCCCGGATACTACCATGCCGAAGATTTATGAATATTTTTGCGGCAAAGAGATCGCAGCACTGGGAATCGGGTGCTTTGGCCCCATTGATTTAAGCAGGGAGTCAAAGACCTATGGGTATATCACAACAACATCGAAGCTGGCATGGCGCCAGTATAATATCTGCGGATATCTGAAAGAACATCTGAACGTACCGATTGGATTTGATACGGATGTAAACGGTTCTATGCTCGGAGAGGCCACATGGGGCTGCGCAAAGGGACTGGATACTGCGATCTATATTACGGTCGGAACCGGAGTCGGGGTCGGGGTGCTTGCCGGAGGAAGGCTGCTCCACGGAATGCAGCATCCGGAAGGCGGACACATTTTGATTCCGGCAAGAGAGGATGACCGTTACAGCGGAAAATGCCCTTACCATGGTCATTGTATGGAAGGGCTGGCAGCAGGTCCGGCAATTGAAGAACGATGGGGAAAAAAGGCGGAGACTTTGGCGGATGATGAAAAGGTATGGGAACTGGAGGCCCATTATTTGGCATATGCCGTAACAAATTACATTATGATGCTGTCCCCACAGAAAATCATACTGGGCGGAGGCGTGATGCATCAGGAACAGCTTCTCCCTATGGTGCGCAGCAAAGTTGATAAGATGCTTGGAGGTTATATCAGGACGAAAGAGCTTCTGGATATGAATTCCTATATTGTAGCCCCTTCCCTTCAGGATAACCAGGGGATTATGGGGGCTCTGAAACTGGGGATGGAAGCATTGGACAGAGCGGATTAAAGAAAGGAGGTTAATGATGAAAGAGATTATCAAGCTGATGCCTGTATACAAAGAGATGGTCTGGGGAGGAACCAGGATGCAGGATTATTTTGGATATAAGATTCCAGGGAGTGACACCGGAGAAGCATGGGTGGTAAGCGCCCACCCTCAAGGCGACTGCCGGATAGCAGAGGGCAGATTTGAAGGGAAAACGTTATCCTGGCTGTGGGACAACCACAGGGAGTTGTTTGGAGAAACAGAAGGAGAAGAATTTCCGCTTTTGGTAAAATATATCGATGCCAGAGACGACTTAAGTATCCAGGTACATCCGGATGACATATATGCTGCAATTCATGAGAACGGAGCCAGAGGAAAGACTGAATGCTGGTATATTCTGGACTGTGAGGCAAATTCAGATATCATCATAGGCCACCAGGCAAAAACAAAGGAGGAGATGAAGAGTCTGATTGACGAGAACCGATGGGAGGAATTTCTGAAGGTGCGTCCTATACGGCCAGGTGATTTTTTCCAGATTCCTCCTGGAACTGTCCATGCAATTAGAAGAGGTACATTTCTGATTGAGATACAGCAGAACTCGGCAGTTACATACCGTATGTATGATTATGATCGAAGAACCGGCGGAAAACCAAGAGAGCTTCATCTGAAACAGGCAATGGAGATTGTGCAGTGTCCGTATGAAAAGACCAGTGTATTCCCTGAAGTGTTTCATGAAAAGGGCTGTGACAGGACTCGTCTTGTATCATGCAGGTACTATACTGTGGATAAATATGATATCATGGGTACTGCTATGCTGGAACAAAGCCATCCGTTCCTGATCGTCAGCGTGATATGCGGCAAAGGAAGCATAGATGGCTGTCCGGTAAAAAAAGGAGAGAACCTGATCCTGCCGTACGGCTATGGGGATGTTCGGCTGGAGGGTGATATGAGCCTGGTGACAGCGTACGTCGGTTAATCCATCGGAAGCCTGCAGGGGACAAGTTTTATATTTCAGATAGTAACTGTTAGGTTCTTATGTTAAAATATGATGGAGACCGAATAAAGCAGAGAAAGAGGATGCATTGACCAGGGAACAGAAGGATAAGTTTTATTCCTCAGAACATAAAAAAGCATTCGGATGAATAAAGTGTCTTAAAAGAAAAAGGATTTCTGTTATCGGAATTCGGTCTATGAAACGATGCAATGCTGTATTTGAGGGCGGAGGCGTCCGCGGAATCGGACATGTGGGCGCGGCATGCGGGATGGAATATGCCGGCTATGAATTTGTGAATCTGGCAGGGTCGTCCGCCGGGGCGATCGTGGCGGCTCTGCTTGCGGCAGGCTACACATGCCGGGAGCTGAAGGAGGAGATGGAGGCTCTGGATTATACAAAATTCAGAGGAAAGGATTTTGCGGATCGTTTTGGAATGGCGGGAAAGGCCGTTTCCCTGTGCCTGAATCTGGGAATTTATCATACAGATTATCTGGAGAGCTGGATAGGCGGGCTTCTGAAACAGAAAAATATGTCAAGCTTCGGGGATATCGGACAGACGGGCCGCATGCTGAAGATTACGGCCAGCGATCTGACGGACAGACGGCTTATCATACTTCCCGACGCAGCGGCAGAGTTCGGAACAGATCCGGAAAAATTAAGCATTGCGTCAGCAGTTCGGATGAGTGTGAGCATTCCGGTATTTTTTGAGCCGGTCCGGTGGAGGGACAAAAGCGGAAAAGAACATCTGATCGTGGACGGAGGACTTCTGAGCAATTATCCTGTGTGGGTACTGGATGACGGAAAAAATCCGCCAATGTGGCCGACCTTTGGATTTCGGTTCACAGATGAAAGGACAACGCCGTGCAGCAGAGCTTATCCGGCCGCCGCAAACATTGCGGACTATTTAAAGTCGATTGTGGATACCTGTATGGATGCCATAGATAACAGCCGGATAGAGGAAGCGGACTATGAACCGACGATCCGGATTCCCACGATCGTAGGAAAGGGCAGCGATGCGCATAAAATCAGCAGCGTGGACTTTGACATTTGCGCAGAGGACAGCCGGGCTTTGTTTGAAAACGGAAGAGCGGCGGCCGGGCGGTTTTTAAAGGGCTGGAATTTTGAAAGATGGAAGAGAAGATACAGGAAAGGATAAAGAGGGCAGAGAAAGCATGAGAGGAAAACATAGTTCCAGAGGAAACCAAATATTTACGATTCTATTTGCGGTATATATTGGGGCGGTACTTCGCATCACCGTTTTCCGATCCGGCTTTCAGATCACGCGTATGTTTCAGGGCGGACAATGGAATCTGACGCTGTTTCAGGCATATGTTCCTTTAATAAGACAGCAGAACTGGCATCGTTTTATTTATCTGTTTGCAGGAAATATTGTGTGGTTTGTTCCCTTCGGCGTTTATTTGCAGTACAAAAAGAGGGCAGACAGCATTTTGAGAATTTCCGCATATGGTTTTTTGTTTTCTCTGATGATAGAAACACTGCAGTATGTATTCGGAACCGGGTATTCGGAACTGGACGATTTGATTCTCAATACACTGGGAGCGGGCCTGGGAGCCGGTTTTATAAAGCATGCGATGAGGCATCTGTCTAGTAATACCTGATTTTTTCCTGAATCAGATATCCTACTGCATCCGCAAACCGTTCCTCGGATTTTGCCCAGACAACATCTTTTCCGTAAATCTGTCTGGCAGCAGCCAGATCCCGTTCGCGCCCGGTGCAGACTGCGAGGACGGAGATTCCCTGACGCCTCAAAAGACTTACTTCTCTGGCCGTATCCAGAATGCCCCGCTCTTTTCCATAGTCGTAGTAAAAGGGAATTTGCTTTTCACGGGAAAAAAATTTATGATCATCATTGGGGCTGCAGTCTGACAGGATGATCAGGAGCCGGTTTTCATAAGGAGAATCCAGGATTCGTTTTCCGGCAATGCGGACGGCCAGTCCGTCCCGGTTCCATCCGGCTGCGTAATACTCAAATATCCGCTGATTATTCTGAGATTCGTTATAATCCCGGAACATATGCAGGATCGTACAGCCGTTTACAGTGCAGTAGGAGCAGACCCGCACCGGAAGTCCGCACCGGCTCAGGCTTTCGGCAATGATGTAGCCCTGAGAGGCAATCCGTTCCTGACGGTCGCGCTGGGAAGCAGAGGCATCCAGCAGAATATCCACAGACAGATTTCCTTTTTCGTTTGGCTCTGTTCTCTGAAAAATCCGGTCGTCGTTCAGACGGACAGCACGCCAGATACGATCCGGCATCAGTATTCCAGAGCGTCCCCGCAGCGGGGAGCGTCCGCTGTCAAAACGAAGGGAGCGCAAGATCCGCTCAGTGAGCCGGGAAATATTCAGCATATTCCGAGACAGATGCTCCTGATAAAAACGGAGATTCTGTTCTTTCTGATGCATCATTGCCCTGTACTGTGCGGACGGCTTTAAAGCAGCCTCTTTTCGGAAAACGCCCCGGGTAACGTGGAGACGGCAGTTTTTGTGTCCGTCGGTACACAGATGACGCTCCAGCTCCTGTCTTTCCTTTATAGTATAAACAGAAATTCCGAAATTCTGCTCCAGCCAGGTCTGGAAGCGTTCGTATCTCGCCTGGGCATACAGCACGGGGAGATAGAGGGTCAGAGTATGTCCGGGCTTTGAAGCGTTGCTTCCGCTGACGGATGAATCGGAGGCAGAAACGCTTACAAGATTTCCGTAGAGGGCTGCCTTACGGAACCGGACAGGAAACCGGAACCGGAGGTTTTTTTCATCCAGGCGGGGCAGCCTGCATCGGAAAAAATCTTTCAGCAGTCCGCACATGGCTTCCACAATTTCTTCCGTATTCATAGAGGGCGCAAATTCCAGAGCAGCGAGCAGACGCTTTTCCTTTCTGCCCAGTCTTGCCTTTTCTCCCAGTATATATGCAAAATGAGCGGTATTCAGCCGGTCAAACAGATCCTGATCCCAATAGGAGCAGGCGCGGTCCACCACCTTTCTGGCATAGAGAATCCGAAGCTGTGAAAGCACGGGCCGGTCGGGAAGGGCCTTTTCATAGGTACATTGCTCCAGACCCAGCCAGAGCAGGCTTCGGTACAGCTCTGCCTCCGGCATCCTCCCTATGCGCAAAAACAGATCGTGCAGCAAAGAATAGTCATAAAATCGGTGCACGGACCCGATGATACAGTTAAAATACAGGTCAGCCTCCCCGTCTGCGTCAAAGGCTTCAAAATCAGGCGGGAATGTATAGTCTCCGGCCGCGTTCCATATGATATTTTTCGCTCTTTGTTCCTGGTTTTCTGTTCTGTTCATAAGAATCATCCAATACTCCGGTATTTTTGCTGCCGGCAAAGCAGCGTCTGTTAAGCCTGGAAAAGGGTCTCCCGTCCAAGAGACTGAGGTATCCGCGCGTTGATCAGATCTTCAATCAGCTTTCGTTCATAAGGGTCAAAGACTTTGTTAATAATGCCGAGAGCCAGCGCATCCTGTGCCGGAAGCCCTTTCCCGATCAGACGGACGGCGGCTATCAGCCCGCGCAGATCCAGCGCCTTGGCGGATATTTCCGCGCTTGCGCATTTTTTCTGAAGCTCCAGAAAGAGCCGGCAGAATTGTTCGCTCCATTTGGATGAGATGCCCGGAAATTCACGTTCCATCAGTCTCTGGAGATTTTCCGATGAGATGGCCGGCATGTCGATGACGACAAAACGGGAGGCCAGCGCCTCATTTAACTCCCGGGTGCCTGCGTATCCGTAGTTCATAGTGGCGATAAAACGGGAAGCCTTATGCAGCGGAATCCGGTCATAGCCCGGGATATCGATGCTTTTTCGGAAATCCAGCGCTTCATGGAGAACGGCCAGCGCCTCATTCCTCGCCATGTTGATTTCATCCAGAACGCCGAAGCCCCCAAGCCTTGCACTGCGGCTGACAGGTCCTTCACGGAACAGAACCTCCCCGTTTATAAAGGTATCGGAGCCGATCAGAGAGGCGGCGTCTGTATGAATGCTAAGTGAAATATTCCAGCTTGGGCGGCCGAAGGCGGCGGCAAGATTTTCCGCAAATACATTTTTTCCGGTAGCTTTAGGACCGGTCAGAAGAAGATTTTCTCCGCAGAGCAGCGCTGCAATAGCTTCCTCCCATATTTTCCGTCCGTAATACAGATAACGGGGAGCGCGTATCCGGGACTGTGCCTCCGCTCTGGCGGGATATTCGGAACGGAAGAGCTTCAGTTCCTGTATCAAATGAGGGCGGATACCCTCCTCACGCAAAAATTCCAGCAAAACAATATCCTCCTAATTTATCAAAGCCTATGAAAAACGCTGCGTGCCGGGACACACAGCGCCTTAACTTAATCCTTGTTGAATACATCGATGTCAAAGTCGCCTTCCTGTTTGGCAACAATGGTGGTGCATACTGCGTCTCCTGTAATATTGACGGCAGTGCGGAGCATATCCAGAATACGGTCAATTCCCATAATCAATGCGATTCCTTCTGTGGGAAGTCCCACAGAGGTCAGAACCATGGCAAGAGTAACAAGACCTACGCTTGGCACCCCGGCGGTTCCGATAGAAGCCAGAGTGGCGGTTGCGATGACGGTTAAGAGCATGGTTGGAGTCAGTTGATAGCCGTAGGCTTCCGCGACAAAGACTACCGCGACTCCCTGCATGATGGCGGTTCCGTCCATATTAATGGTGGCTCCGAGAGGGATTGTAAAGGAAGAAATTTTCCTGGATACTCCCATCTTATGATCCAGCGTGTCGATGGAAAGAGGAATTGTGGCGTTGGACGTGGAGGTGGAAAACGCAAACTGCATAACCGGGAAAAATTTACGGATAAATTTTGTCGGATTCAGTCTTGTAAGGAGAAACAGCAGAACCTGATAAATAATAAAGCACTGAATTGCAAGCGCCGCAATCACGCTCAGCATGTATTTAATCATAGGAAGGAATGCGTCAAACCCGATAGTGGAGAAGGTTTTTGCAATCATGCAGAAAACTCCGATGGGCGCCAGTTCCATAACCGACATGGTCATCTCCATCATAATATCGTTGAACTGGGCGAAAAAATTAGACACGGTTTTTGCCCGGGAGCCGAGCTTCGCCAGAAGAATACCTACGAATACGGAGAATACGATAATAGGAAGCATGTCTCCGTTGGCCATGGAAGCAAATACATTTTTAGGAATAATATTTAAAAGCGTATCCGCAAAGCCGGTACTTTCGCTGACCGCAACCTCGGAGGTCTCTACGATGTCAATATTCAGCCCCAGTCCCGGATGAACGAGAAGTCCGATGGTCAGTGCGATGCCCACGGCCAGAGCGGTGGTAACGAGATAAAATCCCAGAGTTTTGACACCGACCTTTCCCAGCGTCTTTGTATCGCCAATAGCCATGGCGCCGCAGATTAAACTGCACATAACCAGCGGGATGACAAGCATCTGCATCAGGCGGATAAAGCCGTTGCCGATGACATAGAGAATGCCGTTGACCAGTATGGTATCTTTAAAATAGCCGGACGGAAGTCCATAGTTGACGGCAATGCCGGCTGCGGCTCCAAGAAGCAGGGAAATAAAAATTTTGGTGGATAGTCCGATTGTTCTTTTTTCTTCTGCCATTATTCATCTCCTCCAGTTTTCTGCAGATATTCAGCCAATGCGTCTTTCCAGTCCTTCGGCTGGGGCATACCGGAAATACGCAGCATCAGGTTGTCCAGAACGGAATAGCGGGGGCGGTGGTAGGATTCGTCAATGTATGGTTCTACCTCCAGATTGTCCGTGTTTCCGGTCAGCTCCAGGATGGCCTTTGCATAGTCATAACGGCTGCAGAAGCCCTGGCAGACGGCATGATAGACGCCATAGGCATCCTGCTCAATAAATTCCAGAATCACCTTTGCCAGCTCCTCCGCGCTGGTAGGGCTTGAAAACTGGTTGCTCGGCACATGAAGAACGCCGCCGTTCTTTACCGCGTTCAGCACATCATTGACAAAATCCTTGCCCAGCCCGTAGACCCAGGAGCTTCGTACAATGATATAGCGGTTCGTCAGATTACTTACCAGATGCTCGCCGGCGGCTTTGGATTTTCCGTACACACTGCGGGGACTTAAGAAGTCAAATTCATTGTAAGGAATGCTGCGGTCCATACCGAAAACATCGTCCGTGGAAATCTGAATCAGCTTGGCGTCAATATCCTGGGCCTCCTGCGCCAGATTCCTTGCTCCCAGGGCATTAACCAGATAAGCCTTATCGGGATTTTTTTCACAGACCTGCAGATCTGTCAGGCCTGCGCAGTTTATCACAACATCCGGACGGTTGATGCGGCAGCAGGTGCGTACTGCGTCCACATCGGTAATATCCACTTCTTTTATATCTGTTGCTAAAATCTCATACTGGCGGCAGTCCAGCAGACGCACCAGGGCGCTTCCCACATGCCCCGCAGCGCCGGCAATCCATATTTTCTTCATTATGTAAACCCTCCTATTATATAATATTTCACTTTATCACTATACCATAGGAAAACTGTTTCTGCAAGCAAAGCGCATTTCCCGGCCAAGAAGACAGGCTGTTTTCATAAAAAAGTGCTATAATGATAAAGGGCATCATCAGATATATTATATCTGAAAAAATAATGCCTGGTCAGGAGGCTTTAACAGGATCATGGACGGACTGAGCAAAAAGGTATATATGGAGCTGGCTCTTCCGACAAAGGAGGATGCAGTATCGTCCCAGGAACGTATTTTAAGAGCACTGCGCAGTGAGTTCGGGCAGGTGCGTATACCGTGCAGAATTTTACGTATATTGTATCCGCTCTGTGAACAGGCAGAGTGGAAGCTGACGGCAACGCTGGCTTTTAACGGGCAGGAGTGGGAGATAACAAAGCTGGAGGCAGGGGATGCTTCCGGGCGGCATTATGGCGTCTGTGCGGATCTGGGCAGCACTACGGTGATTGTGCAGCTGGTGAATTGCAACACAGGAGAGATTTTATCTCAGGAAAGCGTCTATAATGAACAGATTGCTTTTGGGACGGATATTCTGAGCCGGATTTTTTATGCAAAGGACAATGCAGAGCATCTGGAGGAAATCCGGCTTGCCACGATACGGTCCTTTCAAAAAGCATTCCGGGCAATTCAGGAAAAAACAGGCGTTGCACCGGAGGATTATGCGGCCATGACAATAGCGGGGAATATGACGATGATGCATTTCCTGATTGGGATGGACGCTTTCTGCATTTTCTCCGCGCCTTATGCAGTAAGGGCTGATCGTCCGGATTTTCTGCGGGCGGAGGAGCTGGGATTTCCTTTTGCGGGATATGTCTACTGCTATCCGGCGAAAGCGAATTATGTGGGAGGAGATATTATCAGCGGCATGATAGCCACAGGACTTCCGGATAAAGAGGAGATTGGAGTATTTCTGGACGTGGGGACAAACGGGGAGCTGGTTGTGGGCAACCGGGATTTTCTGATCTGCGGCGCCGGGGCAGCAGGCCCTGCCCTGGAGGGCGGAAGCGTGAAAACCGGGATGACTGCCGTCGCAGGCGCTGTGCAGTATGTAAAACTGGATGGACAGGAATTTATTCTGGATGTGATTGGAGGGGATGAACCAAGGGGAATCTGCGGTTCCGGAATTGTGGATCTGACTGCCGAGCTGTTTCTTCATGGCTGGGTAGATATTAGGGGAAGGCTTGTTCCGGAGGCGTCTGATAAAATCCGGACAGTGGAGGGAGAATATGCGGTGGAATATGCTCCGGGCCTTTATTTTTATCAGAGTGATCTGGATGAATTTCTGCGGACGAAGGCAGCGGCGGGCACGATGGTGGAATATATGATGAATTTAATCGGCGTTCCGATGGATGCCATTGGAGAATTTATGATTGCGGGAGCTTTTGGGACTCATATCAATAAGGAATCTGCAGTGATGATAGGAATGTATCCGGATATGGAAAGGGAGCGTCTGATACTTCCCGGAAACACTTCTCTCAAGGGTGCATATGAGATGCTTCTGCACAGGGAGAATCTTAAGAGGGTGGACAGAATCATCGAACAGATGGAATATGTGCAGTTTGGCGAGGTGGAGCAGTTCATCCATCTGATGGACGGGGCAAGGGCGCTGCCGCATACGGATATTGAACGGTATCCGAGTGTAAAGAAAAGGCTTAAAGAGCTTGGGACATGGAAATAAAGCGGACAGAGGAACTATAAACATAAGAAAGGCGATATAAGAATCTGCTGTGAATTCTTATACCGCCTTTTTAACGGTCATTTCCAATGGACTTTACCTCGTTTTTCTATAAATTTATTTTATGGCTTTTCCAACAGCCTTATTTTATGGTTTTTTATAACCTTTCTCACCGTATGCAATTTCTATTGAAATCTTTACGGCTTTGTCATATGGTTTTTTATTATCAAGGTATTTTC
>VSNE01000369.1 GCA_009774155.1 Lachnospiraceae bacterium | reverse complement strand
TATCTACAGCCCATATTTACTTAATAAATCATCTTACAGGGACTTGTATTTCTTGTCAAGACTCATCAAAGGGCTTATTCAGTTCCTCTGTCCCGGGAAGCACAAATCTCCCATCCCTGATAATAAATGTCTCGCTGCCGTCCCCATGGACAACCGCAATCCCCTTCAGCTCATCATAGGGAATCGTAATATCCGTATGACAGTTAAAATATGCCTTCCGGATATCCTCCTTCCGAAGCGCAGAGCATTCATTTTCCTTTGCGATCATCCGCTTGCCGTCCGGATTGCAGGTTACTACCTCCTCCTCCCAGGAAAAGCAGGTATCGCCGACTGCAAAGTGCGGCCCCATCTTCTCCGCAATCAGAATCGGCAGTCTGGCGCCAATCCGGTATTTCTGCGCGGCCACATAAGCGGTTGTATTGGTTCCCAAAGCAAATTCTCCCATGGGGAGCGTTTCATGATGCATCAGTACATTTTCACGGATATAACGACGGTTGTCCTCCTCTGAGCTGTAATTACTGCAGGTATAGTCCGTAATCATTCCGTCCCGGAAGGTCAGACGCAGATCTTTATAAAATAATCCATTCAGATATACTCCCGTCACATGCAGCACCCCGTCGGTTCCCTTTAGCCTGGGCGAAGTGAACACCTCTCCCACCGGAATATTCACATCCGCCACGCAGTTTTCAAACACAGTTTCCTGTCCGGGATTCTGAATAGGCACAAGAGCCACCCGAAGATCTGTCCGGTTCCGCCCGCTCCCCAGTATATGAACCTGAATTCCCGTGTCCAGAGTATCGATTAGCTTCTGCTGTATCTCCTGCCATGTCCGGTAATCCAGTGTATTGATTTTCACAGTCTCAGCAAAAATCTCCTCAAACTGCTCTCCAATATCCGGAACCGGAAATGCAATAATCGTAAAGCTGCGTTCCTCTCCTTTGATATACTCATTCGTAATCTGTCCTGCCCTGCTGTTCAGAAGCACCTGATTGGCCTGCTGCTTCTCATTCAGCTTCAATGCCTCAGGCTTTACCTCCGGCTCAAAGGGAGCTTCTCCGAAGATTTCCATTACCGCCGGACCGCCGTGCACATTTGCCAGCTCCTTATAGGTCTCATATGCAGTCCTCAGCACTCCAAGCTTTCTCTCCACAAACGCCTTATCCATAAAGAGCGCCGAATCGCCTTTATGATCATAGTCGTACTGTTTATTCGGAGAGGTGCTGTAATAGCCAATCTTATTCGCTTCCCGCATATTGACCCGGCTGACTGCCGCACGGTAAATAATGCTCTGAAGCCCCATCGCCTCAAAGTTCTTTACTGCCTGGCGGATAATCCGTTCAAACCCCAGACAATAGCGGATATTGACTGTTTTCTTCTTATGAAGAGGCTTTTGGTTCACCTGGAACCCAATCCGGTACCCTTCCGTAAATACGGAGGCTATCCTTTCAATCTCCTCCTGTGCAAGCTGATTCAAATAAGCGCTGGTCCGAAGCTCCGTATCGGTAATATACTCTCCAAATTCGTACAGATACCGCGGATCGGTCAAATCCGCCTGCATAATAATATCCCTTGCAAAGGACAGGGAGGGGTCTACCTGCTCACGCACCCTCCTTGTCACTGTCACATCGCTGTAATCACTGACAAACCAATATACATCCTTGGAAAGCTGCTCCTTTGCCGGAGGCGTCTCATCCATGAACTCATTGTAAATCTGAAGAAACAGCTCCATACAAATCAGCATTTCCTCGGGACGGTTCTCATAAGCATATACGATCATTCCCCGAAGCTCCGTATAGACGAAAGAAAGAATCTGTCCATACTCCTCCGATAGTTCCGCCGCCGCATAAGCCGGGTTTGCATAGCTGCGCTCATAGGCCTCTCCCGAAATATCCTCATACAATTTTGCGTTCCATACCTGGAGTTCGGAAAGAGAAAGATTCTTTAACGCTCCGCTCTCCACCTTGTCCCAAAGCTCTGTCATAAACACCAGAAATTCTGCGGTTCTCCTAAAATAGTTGCCCACCGGACCTTTTACTTCCGGGCCTTCAGATATTTCTTTGATTCTTTCCCCGGCAAGCTGCCAGCGTTCCCTCCATATTTTTTCCATTCCTTTACCATCCTAATATATAAATCAGCACATAGGCTGCCAGAACCATTCCATTTATCAGAAACCCTATCCAGGGCAGCAGATGATACACATCCTCCTCCATAGTCCCCCGGATACTGTAATACAATCCTGCGGCAGATAAAAGCATCGCCGCAAATCCCGGTATTGCCACAAACCTTTCTGCCTGCCCGCTCCGCATATAGGCGACCGCAACCATACCTGCGGTCATGAGCACGGACAGCGCTCCCAGCAGAACAGAAATAATTCCCCGCCGGGACTGATTTCTGACCGTAAATTTATATCTTCCTTTTTTCAATGTTTATCTCCTTCAAAAGAACTGCCGCCCGATACAGACCATATCCGATGCAGCCCCCCAGGGTATTTAAAATCATGTCATCCACATCACAGCTCCCCACCCGCAAAATCAACTGGGAAATCTCAATAATAAGCGTCAGATCGAAGCTCAGCAGGAAAACCTTAAAAAATCCCATCCTTTTCTCACGTACAACCGGAAGCAATGCCCCAAAC
>VSNE01000368.1 GCA_009774155.1 Lachnospiraceae bacterium | reverse complement strand
TTTTATGTCAATCACATTAAATGCCCTGATCCAGGAAACCGCCCAGAACTGCGCTCTGCATCTGGCGGCCGGAGAAAAGGGTCTTGTCAATATTGTATCCTGGATACATATTATTGAGGATGAAAGCATCACCGCTTTTCTGCTGGGAGGCGAGCTGATCTTTACCACCGGTATCCGTCAAAATGACAGCGGCTGGATTCTCCCCTTCTGTAAAGCATTAAAAAAAGCCGGCTCCAGCGGCTTGGTGCTGAACATCGGACCTTACATTCCGAAGGTTCCAAACCCTGTCATCGAGTTCTGCAATGAGGAATCCTTTCCTCTTTTCACTACTCCCTGGGAAAGCCGGCTGGTTCAGATTACTCAGACCTTCGGCTACCTGATTATGGAGAATGAAAGTACGGAGACCAGTATCAGCAATGCATTTAAGGATATGATTTTCAAGCCCTCTTATTATGAATACTGCGTTTCCTCCCTCCGCCAGCATGGCTATTCCTCATCAGACAAGTATTCTATCGCCGTCCTTCTGACGTCAGAGAGCCACAGCGCTTTGGACAGCGCTCTGAAAAAGAAAATCACATTCCGGACAGAACTGATTCTGAAACGGGATTGTCCTCATAATAGTTTTGCTTTTTTCTGGCTTCCTAATCAGCTTGTGCTCATTCTGACCCAGAAAGCCACCCCTTTTCTCAGAGACATACTCAGCCAATTAAACCGGACGCTCCAGGCAGAGCTCGGAATTAAGGTTCATGCAGGCACAGGCCAGATAGAAGAACCGCTCTCCCATCTAAGAGACAGCTACAGTCTGGCTCTCAAGGTGGCGGAGCTTGCCAGAAAGCTTAAGACCCCCGGCCTGTTTTATGATGAGCTGGGAGTATACAAGCTTCTGATGCTGCATTCGCAGGAAAAGGTCATCTCGGATTTTTATCAGAATACACTGAAGGATCTGGCGGAATACGATCGGTGCAATCATACGGACTACCTTGATTTTCTGGATAAATATATTAGCTGCGGCTTTAGTATCCATGCCCTTGCCGAAAGCGCCTTCCTGCACAGAAATACGGTATATTACAAACTGGGAAAAATAGAATCTATTCTGGGACAGAATCTGAACGACTGGAATGTACGGCTGAATCTGCTTCTGTGCCAGTATATTAGAAATCTGCTGTAACGAAAAAACGAGGGATGTCCGCATTCCGCGTCATCCCTCTTCTGCTCTGTGAATCCTAAATTCTTGCGGCCCCTGTCCTTCTGGCCGCTTCTGCAACTGCCTTTGCCACAGTCTGACCGACTCTTTTATCAAAGGCCTTCGGAATAATATAATCCTCATTCAGCTCCTCGTCGGAGATCAGTCCTGCCAGGGCCTCTGCCGCCGCCAGCTTCATCTCATCATTGATATCCTTTGCGCGCACATCAAAGGCCCCGCGGAAAATCCCCGGAAACGCAAGCACATTGTTTATCTGGTTCGGAAAGTCGCTTCTTCCGGTAGACACTACCCTCGCTCCGCCTGCCTTTGCTTCATCCGGGAAAATCTCCGGAGTCGGATTTGCGCATGCAAAAATAATTGCATCCTGATTCATAGTCCTCACCATCTCGGCAGTCACTGTGCCCGGCGCGCTGACGCCGATAAATACATCCGCGCCTGCCAGCATATCGGCCAGACTCCCCTTCTTCTTCCCGCGGTTTGTTAATTTGGCCATCTCATCCTTTACAGCATTCATACCCTCTGCGCGCCCCTCGTAGATCGCGCCTTTACGGTCGCACAATGTAATATCCGCAAATCCCGCGGTCTGCAGAAGCCTTGTGATGGAGATCGCCGCCGCCCCTGCTCCGTTGACAACCACCTTCACCTTCTCCTTTTTCTTTCCCACAACCTTCAGCGCATTGGTCAGGCCCGCCAGTGTAATAATCGCAGTGCCGTGCTGATCGTCATGGAAAATCGGAATATCACATTTCTCCTTCAGCTTTTTCTCAATCTCAAAACAGCGCGGCGCAGAGATATCCTCCAGATTTACCCCCGCAAAGCTTCCCGATATCATATAGATCGTATTTACAATCTCATCCACATCCTTGCTTTTAATGCAAAGCGGGAAAGCGTCCACATCTCCGAATGCTTTAAACAGGACGCATTTGCCCTCCATAACCGGCATGCCTGCCTCAGGGCCGATATCTCCAAGCCCCAGCACAGCGCTTCCGTCTGTGACAACCAGACACATATTATGACGGCGGGTCAGCTCATAGCTTTTCTCCACATCCTTCTGTATTTCCAGACAAGGCTCGGCAACACCCGGAGTATATGCCAGCGATAAATCCTCCTTCGTCGCGACCGGAACCGTGGCCACCACTTCAATCTTTCCTTTCCATTCTTTATGAAGCCTCAATGACTCTTTTGCATAATCCATTGTATTTTTCTCCTTCCGTTTTCCTATCCAAAATCATATCCCTTTGTGAAAAAATGTCAATCTCTTTTTCTGCCCTCTGCAGTGTCCTTCGTACAGCCGCTTCTATCTCGTCAGATCCTTCAGCCATACTTTTGTGCGGTATCTCCAGAATGCGAATGGCAGCTTAATAAACTCATCCAGCATCAGCAGAACAAATACAGCTTTTACAGGAAGACCGAATACAAAAGCACCTGTGCCTCCCAGCAGGATCGAGCCTCCCCAAAG
>VSNE01000367.1 GCA_009774155.1 Lachnospiraceae bacterium | reverse complement strand
CTGCTTAGGTTTATTTTTTTGTCGCATGGTATTTTCTATATCCGCTTGACGTTTAGCAGACGCCAACCGCTCCGATATAGATTGCTTACGCATGGAATCAATTTCTTTTTCCAGCTGATTCATAGATAGATATGTCATTTTATCAGCTTGCTCTACAACTTGCCGAACAAAATTTTTTTCGGTCTGCTCAAAATGATCCAAGGCATTTGTACCATCACGAAGTTTAAAACCTTTTAGATAATCCTGCATTCTTTTGTATTTATCTTTTTTATTGTTATCCATATTTTCTAACTGTTGTCGCAAAGCAGCGTGCATATTATCTTGATACATTTTCGCTATTTCCGCGGCTCTCTGCTCAATAAGCTGCTCTTGTTTTGTAACAAGTTGTTGCATTTTATCTTTTAATTTGTCCGCATCAGCTAGTTTTTTCTTAGATTTTTGTATCTGTTGCAAATCCCTGTCAAGCTGTTCCTGTTTCTGCTGGACGTTTTCTACAGCTATAGCTGTTTTATAAAGACTGTCATAATCGGAACGATTTATGATAATGCTATTTTTATGTAACAGGCTTGTTTTCCCGATTGTCTGTAATTCTTTAGCAGTTTTTATCTGTCCCGTGCAACGTTCAAGTTCCTGTTGTACCTCTGTAAGTTCTTGTCGAGCTTTGTAAGCGTCTGTTTGTAGGTGGACGCGGTTTTCCTCGAGTGGGTGTTCTATAATCAATCCTCGAGCCTTACAGAGCGTTTCAAGGGTATTATTTTCGCGGTGCTCCCAAAGAATTTGTGCAGTAGCCTTTCCCTGTTTTTCAAACCCCATTTCCCCAAGAGCTTTCACTAGCCCTGTTTGTGTTTCCATTCCGCGCGTATATCCGTGTGCAACAGGAACATAATCACAGTGCACGTGTGGAACTCCTTCTTCATCAGCATGGTAGTATGCCCCTATCAATTCCAAATTAGGATTGCGGTCTTTCCATGAATCTACAAATTCCCTCAGAATCTGCTTTCCGACTTGCTCATCAATTGCATTATCACGGTTCCCGATAGAAACAATCATTTCGTAAACAGGGTGTTTCTTTGCATCCTTGCAGATGTCGGCAAAATAATTTGTTATTTTCCGGTCGGTTCTCTTTTGTTTTTCATTGTAATCTGCCACAGACTGCCCAAAGAGCCGCTCATATGCCTGACGCGGTTTTTCATCTATCCATATTTCGTGAATCCCATTAGGGTCAATGTGGCTTTCCTTGGAAACAACTTTCTCATTCCTGATGTTATGGTCACGTGCTACCGCCGAACCGTTATGCGTTGCAATTGTATATCCCAAAATAATGCCCCCATTACAATTACTAATCTTCTCACTTTATTATATCATAAACCTGTCGGATTGCAACGCCTACCGTGTCAATGGTAGTAACTCAATACTACTTCTGTCATAGCCACAAGTATATTTCGCCCTACGGGGTTAAAAAATCCCTGGTTTATACAGGGATTTTTAATTGCTACCGGACAGCTTTTGCAGAATCGGAAAGTATTTGGCAAGCATCACGTAAAAGGGCATTTATAAGGCGCGCTGACTGGAACTGGCAGCATAAAGGTACTGTCCGCGGCTGTCACACATACGCTGCCGGAAAGTAAGCACAATTTATAGAATGGCTATATCCTAATTGAATCGGAACCGCCAGTAGCTACGCAGCGCTATATGCGAACCGCTATACGCTCTCGCATCTGGCAACCAAAAAGCAATGGTAAATCCTGATAATGTATTATCACTTTGACATCACTATTAATTGACAAAAATGTCCCTTGACAATTTTGTATTTGGTACTTTTGCAATAAAAAATACGCTGGAGTCTTTCTGATCGGGGAAAGCTCCAGCGTATTTTTTATCAATATTGCATGAAATATGTATTAGCTATTTGGCAGCGTATGTGTGACAGCTGCGGACAATACCTTTATGCTGTTACAAATTTCAGCACGCCTTATAAATGCCCTTTTATTTGTTTTCCGTTTTACGCGCAATTTCTTCACGAATTAACCGCTTTATAGCTCCCTGTTTTGATGGTTGTGTCCATAACCATTGGATAATATCTAAATCAGTTTTTACATTTAATTTGATATAAAGCCCCTGTGTATGCTCTTTATCATACTTTGATTGTGCCTTATTTCGTGATTCTATAGAATCCAACCAATCTTTCATTTTTACCACCATTCTAATAGGTATATACCTATTAGCTTTCTTCTGTCACTATTTTTCGATAGGTATATACCTATCTTTTCTCTCGCCACTGACCACTAATAAATCTTCCATTGAAATGCCTAAAATAACACTAAGCCGATATAAATTATCTATCGAGGGAAGTGTCGTTCCGTTCATCCATCGGTAAATAGGTTGAGGACACGCTAAATATAGCATTTCCTGTAATTCTGCCACACTGTACCCACTGTTTTTTATTGCAGTGCGTAATATTTGTGCAGACAATTTTGTGTCAATTGTTATGAAATTTTGAGTCATAAAAGTACCTACCTTTCTTTTGTCCGAAAGGTGTGGTACAATAAAAGAACACCTTTCGGGGTGTTGGTTGGGGTTCCCTGATGCTTTGGTAGAGTGAGGGGAACCCCTGTTATTTAGTTACTGGCTGTATTATTAAGCCGGTCACATGCAGTTGTTCCGGCAATCGCCCTATCTATTGGAC
>VSNE01000366.1 GCA_009774155.1 Lachnospiraceae bacterium | reverse complement strand
CCCTTTATAATATAAAGAAAATACTAAGGTATAAAGGGAGGAAACATGCTGATATTGGAAAAACTGGAGAAAACAGGGAAGGAATGCGGATTTACCCATGTGGGGAGTCTGGATGTGAATACGATCCGGCTTCTGCCGCAGGTGAGGGAGATGTGCAGCAGGAATAGCTGCCATATGTATGGAAAAAACTGGTGCTGTCCTCCCGGGTGCGGCACATTGGAGGAATGCGGGAGCCGGATTCGGAAATATTCTCATGGGATACTGGTACAGACTGTGGGCGGGCTTGAGGATGCCCTGGACGGAGAGGGTATGATGGAGACAGAGGCCAGGCATAAGAAAAATTTCGACAGGTTAAGGGAGGCGCTTCTGCCGGAATTTCCCGGAATGCTTTCTATCGGAAGCGGCTGCTGTACGAGATGTAAGGAATGTACTTATCCCGATCATCCCTGCCGTTTCCCGGGCAATTCCTTTGCTTCTATGGAGGCATATGGAATGCTTGTTACAGAGATATGTAAAGCAAACGGGATGGATTACTATTATGGTCCCTGCACCATATCCTATACCGGTTGCTTTTTGCTGGAATAACGGATAAAATTTAAGGCGTCTCCAAAAGCGCTGTGAGGAGGTTTTCAGAACATTCCCTGCACGTATTTCCCCGGCACAGGTAATACCGCGCGCCGCTTTCCGGGGTACTGTAATGCGCGGTAAAGGGAGCGAGCCGGGCAAGCTGCTCCTGAGTGCGGGGGGACAGAAATAATACCGTCAGGTTGGGGAAGAAATGTTTCCTCAGAAGGCTGTTCAGTTCCTCAGGAACAGTGTCCCGGGCAGAGACGCAGATCAGTTCGGAGGACGGATAGAGTACCCGGCACATTGCCGTAAGGGCAAAGCAATAACCGGACGGATAATGAGAGGCCGCGTCCGCCATGAAGTACATCTGCCGATCCCGTTCCTCAAGCCAGTCTCTTTCCCCTGTCAGCGCGGCAAGAAAGGACAATACCAGCGCGGCGGCGGAATTGCCGGAGGGGAGCGCTCCGTCGTAGGTTTCCTTTGGACGGCTGATAAGCTGCTCGGAATCTCTGCCATAGAGATAGAAGCCGCCGTTTTCTGAATCCGAAAACAGCGCCGTCATCTGTCTGCCGATCCGGATAGCCTTATCCAGATATGCAGGCTCCCAGGTAGTCTGATACAGTTCCAGCAGGGCCAGAGCATAGTACGCATAGTCGTCAAGGCACCCCGGATAGGCAGCCTCCCCATCCCGGTATCTGACATAAAGACGGTTCTGAGAGGCGGTCAGATTCCTCTCCAGAAACTGCTGAGCTTTTTCGGCGGCCTCAAGCCAGGAAGGTTCCCGGCAGATAAAGGCTGCCTTTGCCAGAGCCATTATCATCAAGCTGTTCCATGAGGTCAGAATTTTATCATCCCTGTGAAGGGAGGTACGGCTGATACGGTAGCGGAGCAGCTTTTCACACAGATCCTTGATATGATCGTTTTTCCATTCTTCTTGTCCAATCAGGTTCGGAATATTCTTTCCCTCAAAATTTCCCTCTTCGGTAATCCGGAAAAAGCTGCAGAAATCCTGTCCGTCCTTCTGTCCCAGAACAGAAAGGACTTCAGCCCTTGTCAGAGCATAATATTTTCCCTCCACTCCTTCGCTGTCTGCATCCTGTCCGCAGTAAAAGCCGCCCTCCTCGCCGGTCAGTTCCCTCAGAATATAGTTAATAGTTTCCTCTGCAACAGAACGGTAGAGGGATTTGCCGGTTATCTGGAATGCCTCCAGATACGAAAGGATAAGCAGCGCATTGTCATACAGCATTTTTTCAAAATGAGGAATCAGCCATTTTTCATCTGTAGAATAGCGGGAAAATCCGCCTCCGACATGATCGTAGATGCCGCCCCGGGCCATATGAAGCAGTGTTTCCTCTGCCATGAGGAGGGCCTTCGGTTCCCGTTCAAGCTTCCCGTAGCGAAGCAGGAACATCAGATTATGGGGAGCAGGGAATTTTGGAGCCTGCCCAAAGCCGCCCCACCTGGAATCATAGCTTTGAAAGAGAGCGGAGGCTCCCTGATGAACCAGCTCCGGGGAAGGAGCCGCACCCGACGGCTTTTGGGGAGACTGAAGCCAGGCAGTCATCTCATTTCCGGTACGGATCAATCGTTCTCTTTGGCTGCTCCAGAGCTCTTTGACCTGCAGCAGCAGTTCACAAAGTCCGACGGTTCCGTATCTGGAATGCTTTGGAAAATAGGTTCCGGCAAAAAAAGGCTTCTGTCCGGGGGTCATAAGAACTGTTAAAGGCCAGCCTCCGCTTCCGGTCATAGCCTGGCAGGCGGACATATAGACTGCGTCAATATCCGGACGTTCCTCCCTGTCCACCTTTACAGAGATAAAGAAGCGGTTCAGAATGTCCGCCACCTCGGTATCCTCAAAGGATTCATGCGCCATTACATGGCACCAGTGGCAGGTGGAATAGCCGATGCTTAAGAATACGGGCTTTTCCTGCTTTTTTGCTTCTGCAAAAGCGTCGTCGCACCACGGATACCAGTTGACCGGATTTTCCGCGTGCTGCAGCAGATAGGGAGATTTTTGGGTGTTCAGATGATTGGGCATAGAGATATCCTTTCCGCATATTTCAGAATGCTGTCAAAATGTGGTTTTAGATAGTATAAACCAGACAGAGGATTTTTATAATTTCTTTATTTATAATAT
>VSNE01000365.1 GCA_009774155.1 Lachnospiraceae bacterium | reverse complement strand
ATTATAAATGATGGAATTTACAATATTCGGCGCTCAGGGCATTGCATTAGGCGCATACCAGGCATTTCACAGTCTGTACCCAAATCGGAGGGTATGCTGCTTTTTGGTATCCCGTATGGAAAACAATGCTCCGATGCTGGAAGGAATCCCCGTGTTGGAGCTGCATAAGTTTGCTCAGAGTCTGTCGCAGGACGAAAAAGATAAGATACAGGTTTTGATTGCAACACCCGAAAATGTGATGGGAGATATTGAGACAGCGCTGGAAAAGCATGGATTTTACTGCCACACCAGACTGACTGCGTCACGCTGGGCCCAGTTTATGGGCTATCATTACATATGCGGAAAAAGGTTTATACCGGTGTCAGCCCTGCCCATAGGATACCACAGGCCGGATATTCATATGTTTATGGCGAAATTTTATAAGGATCGTCCATTGACGGAGAACTATGATATGCCCCGGTGGATTACGCCGGTTCAGGCAGGGGCGTCGCTTTGCAGCGAGCGGGTGGCGGAGCTTCTGGACTGCGACGGCGGAAATATTTCTTCAAAGAACGGAAACTACTCGGAATTAACGGTTCTTTACTGGATATGGAAAAACCGTTTGGCAAAAGAGGCTTCTGATAATGGCAAATACAGCGCAAACGGAGAGCAGGGCAGGAGAGCCGAATATTATGGGCTGTCTCATTACCGCCGGATTCTGGAATTATCGGAGGATGATATACTGAGACTGGAGGATAATGAGGTGGATGCGGTGCTGCCCTATCCCATGCCTTACGAACCGGATATCGAAGAGCATCACAAACGTTATTTGGCAGAGGGGGACTGGAAGGCTCTGCTGACTGCCCTGGAAGAACTGCAGCCGGAATATGCCGATGCATTCCCTGCCGTTCTGCGCCAGCAATACCTTTATAATTACAATATTATTCTGGCCCGGAAAGAAGTGCTGGCCGATTACTGCGGCTGGCTGTTTCCGATTCTGGAACGGGTAGAGCAGCTTAGCGAGCCAAAGGGCCGGGAGCGGAAAGACCGGTACATCGGATATATGGGGGAAACGCTGGAGACCCTGTATTTTATGCATAATCGGAATAAATTACAACTGGTGTATACCGGATGCCGGTTTTTAGTATAAATGGATTCAGAGACAGACAAGAGGTTTAAGAAAAATAGGAGGAGGGCATGGAATAAGATGGACTTTGAATTAACAGCTTCTATGATGTGTGCGGACTATGGCCATCTGGAGAAGGAAGTAAAGGATTTGGAAGCGGGAGGGATTGATTCCTTTCATATCGATATTATGGACGGACGGTATGTCCCTAATTTTGCCATGTCGTTAAATGATATGCACTGCATAGCGTCCTCCACGTCAAAGCCGCTGGATGTGCATCTGATGATTGAACATCCTAATAACTGCATTAATCTATTCTTAAAAAATCTCCGAAAAGGCGATACGGTGTACATTCATCCGGAGGCGGAATATCACCCTTCCACGACTCTGCAGAAGGTAATTGATGCCGGAATGGTTCCCGGCATTGCCATCAATCCGGGCACTTCGGTAGAAACGGTACTTGAGATGCTGCGTATTGTAAAAAAAGTCCTGGTGATGTCAGTCAATCCAGGCAATGCAGGGCAGATGTACCTTCCTTATGTAGGGAAAAAGATTACAAAGCTTCTTTCCATCAAGGAGGACATGGATTTTGAAATATATTGGGATGGCGCCTGCAGCGCGGATAAGATTCTGGAATATGCTCCGAAAGGGGTAAAAGGGTTTGTGCTGGGGTCAACATTGTTGTTTGGCAGGGGAAAGCCTTACGGGGATACGCTGCAGAACATACGGCAGCTTAAATTCTGAAGGCTGCTCTGTCCTTCTCAGAATTTCGGCAGTAGGTCTGGAGGTTGGCTTTATTTTATAAATAAACGGAGTTCCGGTTCCCTTTTACAAAAATTTCCGTCCGCGGGAAGCCTGCCCCTGCGGAATGAAACACAAGAGAAGCTTTATTCGTCAATCCTGTTGAAAATGACGGTCTGCTCTTTCATAGATATCTTTCCGACCTGGTATTTATACGCGGCCAATTCTTTCTTATGTTTTAAAAATGAGTGGTCGATTGGTATTCCTGTAATATTTTGTATTTCATCGAAGGATAATTTAAAAGACTTGCTGCCGTCTGCTTTTATATATTCCCATAAAGAATCATATTTACTCATGCTGCCTTACTCCTGTCATCATTTTTTATTCTGATGGGGAAACGATATGAAGCTTGATAATAGTTTTGCCGGGAACCTTACTGCCGGCCGGGATGGACTGTTCTGAAATATAATATGTCGTATCAGATTCGTCAATATCGCCGTTATACCACCAGGAGCTGGGCTCAAGATTTGCCTCTGTCAGCAGGCTGAAAGCATCGTTTTGTGCTAATCCAACGACATCCGGAACAGAAACAAGCTCTGAATCCGGAAGCTGCAGCACATCCTGTATTTGCGATATCTGATTCTTTAATACCGCGTTCTCTTTCTCTAAAGCTTCATATTTTTCCAGCAATTCGTCGTAGGATTCCGGCGCCATACTGCTTTCCGGACGAGCTTCAGCTTCTTCCTCGTTTTTAATGTTCCATTTTTCATTAAGTATCGGGCCTATATCAAAAGATAGTATGCCGATTACAGAACTGATTACCCCAAACAAACCGCCTATAATAGCTCCCTTTACCGTATCGCTCATGTTTTCTGCC
>VSNE01000364.1 GCA_009774155.1 Lachnospiraceae bacterium | reverse complement strand
AAATGATACTATATACATAAAAAGACAGTACTTGAATTTTGAAATGTACCGTGCTATACTTAGAATAGTCAAAGAGAAATTGAAAAATTTTATGTGATTTTCTTGATAAAAAAGCACACAATGTTTCTTTGGCGAAATACGAGTAGTTTGATAAAGACTTTTAGATTAGGAGAATTTGTTATGGAAAGAATTGCTTTTTTTGATGCTAAGCCCTACGACAAAGCGTGGTTTGACAAAGCCAATACGAAGTACGATATCCGTTATTACGAAAGCAGATTATGCCCGGAAAATACGAAGCTGGCAGAGGGATGTACTGCAGTTTGTGCGTTTGTAAACGATGTAATCAATGCAAAAACCATTGATAAGTTGTATGAATTGGGCGTTAAAGTTTTGTTGATGCGTTGTGCGGGATTCAACAATATCGCTCTTTCGGCAGCTAAAGGAAAACTTAAAATTTTAAGGGTTCCGGCATATTCCCCATATGCTGTTGCTGAACACGCGATGGGTCTGCTTTTGGCACTTAACCGTAAAATACCAAGAGCTATTTGTAGAACACGTGATTTTAATTTCAGTTTGGTAGGGCTTACCGGATTTGACTTGCATGGGAAAACAGCGGGAATTATCGGTACAGGCAAAATCGGACGTGTTTTCATAGATATTTGTAAAGGCTTTGGGATGAAAGTAATTGCAAATGATCCGTATCCAGCAGAAATCAATGATATTGAATATGTTTCTAAAGATGAATTGTTCAAAAGGTCAGATATAATTTCGTTGCACTGTCCATTAACCCATGAAACACGCTATATTATTGATGAAGATGCTATCGCATTAATGAAGAAGAGCGTACTCATTGTAAACACATCACGTGGACAATTAATTGACAGTGAGGCTCTGTTATCTGCACTTAACGATAAACGTATAGGGGGAGCAGCATTGGATGTTTATGAGGAAGAAAGCAGTCTTTTCTTTGAAGACAATTCAGATAAGATTGTTACCGATGAGGTTATTTCTCTCCTAGTAAGTCGTCCTAATGTAATTATTACTTCTCATCAGGGATTTTTAACTGAGGAGGCACTTCATAACATTGCGGATGTTACTTTACAGAACTTTGATGATTTCTTGCAGGGCAAAGAGCTTGTTAATGAAGTGAAGCCGAATGATTAAAAATCAGATCGAAAATTGGATATAAACGGAGGTGATAGAAATGAACCGAAATATTCAGGTTTCTGTTCTTGGCATTCAGGATTTTGGATGTGGATCTGAAACTGTTTCTACAAGAGCATACGGACAATATGATTTTCAAAATGGTTTGCATAAAGTGTCATATTGTGAACTGGATTCAAATGGAACAGCTACAGATAATATGCTCATAATTTCAGAATCCGAGTTACAGGTAAACAGGAGCGGTTCTTTGTCAGGACAATTACTGTTTAACATGGAACACAGGACAAAAGCAGAATATGTAACTTCCTTTGGCAAATTTGATTTTGACATTGAAACAGATCTGTATACCTTATCCGAAAATGAAAACGGTCTGGGTATTGAATTAAAATACAGACTGTATGAAGGCAAAAACCTGTTTTCGGAGAATACACTTACCGTTCAAATCTACGAAAGCAGTAGTGATAGTTTGCGCTCAATCAATATAACAAGGAGGAACAATTTATGAGAAAACTATTTACTTCAGAATCAGTAACAGAAGGACATCCCGATAAAATGTGTGACCAGATAGCTGATGCAGTTTTGGATGCAATCCTTCAAAAAAAGCCCGACACACGAGTGGCTTGCGAGGTTTTTGCCTCAACAGGGGTGATTTTTATTATGGGTGAAGTATCTAATGGAGGTTTAGAAGGAATCGACTTAGAGAAAATAGCCCGTAATACCATCCGTGAAATTGGATACGCTGGAAATCGGTTTGGGTTTGATGCAGACAATGTCGCAATTATCAGTTCAATTCATGGCCAATCGCCAGATATTGCCCAAGGGGTGACAAAGGCATTGGAAGTCAGAGGCAGCGAAAGTCAGGAACTTGGAGCAGGAGACCAAGGAATGGTATTCGGGTATGCCACATCTGAAACGGATGAATTAATGCCGTTGCCAATATACCTGGCTCACAAATTGACCAAAAAACTTGCCCAGTTAAGAAAAGATGGGACCATTCCATATTTGGGACCTGATGGAAAGGCGCAGGTAACAGTTGAATATGAAGGTGAACAGCCAAAACGTGTCGATACCGTTGTAATTTCTACGCAGCATCTTCCGGAAGCCAGACAAGGTACCATTAGGAAGGATATGATTGATAAGGTTATTGGGGATGTAATACCTAAAAACCTTATTGATGAGAACACCAAATATTTGATTAATCCTACGGGGCGATTTGTAATAGGAGGTCCGCAGGGAGACACAGGTCTTACGGGAAGAAAGATTATTGTTGATACTTACGGTGGATTCTCAAGGCACGGTGGAGGTGCCTTTTCAGGGAAAGATCCAACAAAGGTAGACAGGAGTGCCGCCTATGCCGCAAGATATGTGGCAAAAAATATTGTGGCAGCAGGTCTTGCCCATAGATGTGAAATTCAGATTGCATATGCTATTGGCGTTGCAAATCCTGTATCTGTTTCAATAGATACATTTGGCACGGGAACAGTTTCAGATGAACAAATATTAAGTCTGATACAGGAAAATTTTGATTTGCGTCCATCTTCAATTATTGAAGAATTGAA
>VSNE01000363.1 GCA_009774155.1 Lachnospiraceae bacterium | reverse complement strand
CGGTTTCCGTCAAGAGCGCCATTCAGTCCATCGGGGAGCGTGGGATATATTTCTTCTTCGGTAATAGCGCCGGAGAATGGACCGGCGGCGCATATCTCATTCACATCAATTTCTAATTCGTTTACCAATTGCAAGGCAAAGTTAAATCGTATATTGGAATCCTTTTGAATAATAGAATATAGTGTTGTAGCACTAATTCCAGCAGCCTTTGCGGAACTGGAATAGACAATCTCCGGCAGTAAAGAAGAATTATTCGATATTTTTTATTGGCAGATAGCGGCAGGACGGGAAACAAAACAGATACGAAAAGAGGGCGAAGCGATCCGGCAGGAAGTATCGGAACTTTCTGCAACAAATCATCTTCTGAAAAAACAAACGGAAACATTGGCGGAGGATAAGGAAAAGCTGTTATCCGAAAATGAGAAATTGGAAAACAGCAGAAAAAGTTACAGCAGGGAATCAATAAAATGGTACAGTCAAAGGAAGTTATGGAGAGAAATATCCATGCCTATGATGAAGATGTGAAATGGCAGTTGGCAGAGCCGGGGGCGTTGATGAGTGCAAAGAATTATCGGGATAAAAAAGCGCTTCCGCTTGTGGAGAAATTTAAAGAAGTGGTTAAAAATCTGATTATCAAATGCGTACAGCTTACAGAGCAAAGCAGGAAGCTGACCGCCAAAGTAGACGGACAGCAGAAACAGATTAGCCGATTGACGGATAAGGTTATGGAGCAGAGCGACCCCATAAACCGATTGCAGGAAAAAGCGTTTGATTTAGAGCGTTTGGAGCGTCATTTGGGTAAGGAACAGGTACAGTCGGTAGGTGGAACAGTCAAAGGCATTAGAACAGGCAGAAAGGGCAAATAAACGCTTGAAACGTGCTTTGAAATGAGCCGTAAGGAAGTGCAAAATCTGATAGACGGGGTATGCCTTTCAGAGCAGATAAAGGAAAATAATAATACAATCCGCAATCTGACCGGGGAATATAAGAAGATAGAGCCGGATTGCCGGCACAGTTGAAGCGCATGAAAGAACTCTGCAAAGAGCGCAATAATTTGTATGAGAAGCAGCAGAACAATTTGAAAGGGCAGAAACAGCAGATAGAGAGGGCGTTGGAGCGACAAGAAATGTGGGGCGTGGCGGTTGCTGTGCCCTGTATTTTATAGTGGTAAATAGAGGGCGGAAGTGGTATAATCAGGGTCATAAATGAAGAATGTGTAAGATAAATAAAACATAGAAAGTTGGAGATAAATATGTCAGAATTAACATTAATGCTGAATATTGGTAAAGAAATGGAGAAAAAGCTAATATCTGTTGGTATTGAATCGTCCGAACAACTTATTTGTTGAACGGCATTTTATCTGATGGTTTATGCGTCAAATTAAATCTGGCTATCATAGACTGCAATCAATATCAATGACAATGGCTTCGCCGGCATAAATGCCCCATTGACATTGATTTTGTCTATGATCAAGGCAGCTAAGCAGAGCATAGAGATGCTCTGCTTAGCCCATGTTTAATTTGCAGGAATCCTGCAAATTATGCACAGAATAAAATGCTTTTCTACACTTATTGAGATAGGTGCAAAAGACGCATTTCTTAAGCTAAGGCAGAAATATCCGAACGTGTGTATGGTACATTTATATACATTGGAGGGAGCAATCCATGATACAGAATTTAACAGACTTACAGAGGCTACGAAAAAGGAATTAAAGGAGTTTAGCGATTTTCTAAAAAAATAGTAACACTGATACCTGCTTGTAAGAGAAATAATATTTTTCACTTAGTAATGATTTGAACATGGCGCTAGTGCCATGTAGTGAAAAGATATTAATAGAGATGTAATATTTTTAAACGCATTGTTTAAAGTTGATAATTATGGCGCATTAAACGTAGTATCCCAAAAAATATCGCAAATAGCGATAAAATATCTTGATTTTTTCTGATTATGTGTTATACTGAAATCGCTTTAACAAATAGGTATATCCATCCAGAAGAAGTAACGTGAGCAAACTGCTTGGAAGGGAAACCTTAAATTTAAACCGGGGGCGTGTATCATGCGTGTTCTGTAGGATATGTGTGCATTGGCACAGCATATACTGTAGTATGGTACATAGCGTTCTCAAAGCGTGTGGATGGAACACGCTTTAATGATGGATTAGTTAGTGATTTGAAAAAAGACCTTGATTCGAATTCCTTTCTTGGATGGCATCTTTGATTATAAAGATGAGAAAGGAGGCGAAACTATGAAAAGGTTTTGCAGAAAAGTTAAAGTATTTTTCAAATCCGGCATTGAAACGGTGGTGGCATTCTGTAGAAATAACAAGAAATCAATCGTAAGATTGGTTGGCAAATTTGTTATCTATGTTTGCAAAACCATTATTGAGTTGATTTTAGATAACTTGTTTTAATGCCAACTAATCTATTTTTTTATGTATAGATAGGGAAGGAAAAATTTATGGTTGGAGAAGCACTTAGATTATTACGGATTTTTAATGGATATAAATCTGCTGAATTAGCTGAGAGGCTGGGAATTTCTCAAAGTTATGTTTCAGAAATAGAAAATAATAAGAAACAGCCGACAATGGACATATTAGATAAGTATGCCAGCGTATTTGAAATGAAAAAATCAACATTATTATTATTTGCAGAAGCTTTAGACCTTGATTCGAATTCCTTTCTTGGATGGCATCTTTGATTATAAAGATGAGAAAGGAGGCGAAACTATGAAAAGG
>VSNE01000362.1 GCA_009774155.1 Lachnospiraceae bacterium | reverse complement strand
GATGAAATCACTGTTATATTTTTAAATTTTCATGCATCGGAATCTGCCGTATTCTAATCTAATAGATGAAGACAGATGAGGTCCCCGGCCGGGCTTTCAAAATGACCAGACATATCTGTCCGAACAAAGCCCCGGAAGGATTTGAGGACGCGGATGCAGCCGAGGAGCCTTCCGGATACTGGCGGACTGTAAAGGACGGATGTAGGACTCAGGTGGAGGAAATGAACATGAAACTATTGGTGAAAAAGGCGCAGCAGGGAGATGCGGATGCCTTTATTGAACTGATTGAAAGGAATAAGATGACACTGCAGAGGATTGCCTATGGATATTTTCGGGGAGAGGAGGATGTGGCGGATGCGATCCAGGACACGATTCTGGACGCGTTTGAACATATGCAGGAGCTGAAGAAGCCGGAATATTTCCGTACATGGCTGGTGCGGATACTTATGAACAACTGCAACCAGATCTATAACCGGAATCGGAAAAGCTGCAGGCTTGAGGAGCTTCCGGAGACAGCCGGAGATATTTCCGGCACGTCGGATGTGGAGTTTCATGAGATGCTGCGTTCGCTTCCGGAGGACAGCCGGGTGATCTTCCTTTTGTATTACGGAGAACAGTTCACGACCCGGGAAATCGGGCAGCTGCTGAATATGAAGGAAGCGACGGTTAAAAGCCGGCTTCACAGAGGAAAGCAGAAACTGCGGGCGCAGATGCAGGTAGTATAGCAATTTGAAAACAGCATCTGTCCAGGGCAATGAAAGAGGCGGATGCAGAATTTTAATCAGGAGACAGGATATGAGACAGGAATATACCAAAAAAGACTACGAAAGAGTATTGAGTATGGAATTGACAGAATCGGCGCTCATTGAGAAAAAAATGCAGGCGGCTTATCATATGATCCGTACAGACGGCAGAAACAGAAAAAATGTGCGCCGGAGGAAAAGCCTGCGGGGACTGATTACAGGTATGTCGGCAGCGGCGGCGGCGCTGGCGCTGATTGTGGCCGTGTGCGAGGCAAATCCGGCGCTGGCTGCAAAGCTTCCGTTTATCGGGAATGTGTTCCGGACGGTGGGAGAAGATTCCGGCTATGCCGGCGACTTTGAGGAGGATGCGGTGCATCTGGTGCAGACGGATGAAGTACAGGAAGGCGGCGAAACCGAAAGCCCTTATGTACAGACGGATAATGGGATCACCTTTACCGTCTCGGAATGCAATTATGAGAGCATGGCCATGTATCTGGCAGTCGGCATCGAGTCGGAGGAAGGATTCAGCGAAGAACTGCGGACCTTTGCCCGTTATGGATCTTATAAGAAGGCGCCGGAGGAAGAGATGTATCAGAGCTACAGCATTCTGTATATGGACAGCACAAGTACGGCGGATTTTTCCGCATCCGGAAAAGGGATCTACGAGGGAGATCCGGCGGCAGGCACGAATTCTCCCTATCACATAGAAGGAAAATTTGTGGACGATCATACCTTTGCGGGAATCATCCGGGTGGATTTGATGAATATGTCAGTCCTCGATGAAACGGAAGGGTGGAAGGCGATTGAAAATGCAGAGCTGCCGGATAAATTCATCTATACACTGCGCGTGACGGAGCTTTATGCGGACCCGGAGAAGGGAGAGCGCCTGTCCGGAAACTGGGATTTTACGCTGGATGTGGCGTTGAACCATGAGCATACGGTGCGAAAGGAGCTCCATGAGACTAACGAAGAGGGAGTCGGAATTGGAACAGTCACAAAGACAGCCTATGAGCTGTATGCAGATCTGGTGCTTCCGGAAGGGAAAAGCGAAGCAGACTATGTTGTGGCAGTCTGCGATGCGGAAGGAAAGCCGCTGGACTCTCAGGCGGAATATGCGGAAATCTATTCCGTCTATGACAGAGATGTAAGCAAGGTGTATGTGTATGTGGTGGATTATTTCACTTATATGGAGGAGTGCAAAGGAAATAATTACCGGAATCTGCCGGAAAAGGCGGTGTATCAGACAGAGGTAGTATTTTAAGCAACCACGCTTGCCTGTATTCTCCTGAAGGAGATTACAGGCATGATATAAATACAAAGCATCCTGACAGCCTTTTTAATATATCCGTTGACTTTTTTGCCCGCTTATTTTAGGAATAAAAAAGAAAAAACCTTGAAAAAATTCAAGGTTTTTTGATCAAGCTCCCGACCGGATTTGAACCGGTGACCTACGCATTACGAGTGCGTCGCTCTACCGACTGAGCCACGGAAGCTTATTTCCCAACAGCAAGGATAATTATAACGTATGTGGCCCAGATTGTAAAGCATTTTTTAAAAAAAGTTGCATATGGATTATAAAGAGTCAATAATCGCGCTGGCGGCCAGCGCGCTGTCGCCAATAGGAACCCAGGTGCGGGAAAGTCGTATCAGGCAGGATTCATCCGGTGTCTGCCCCGGATTTTTCAGAAATTCGACACTCATCTGATAGAGAATGTGTTCATTTTGATTCGTAACGTCCATCAGAGGAACTGCTTTTTCAAGCATATAG
Organism: Lachnospiraceae bacterium; assembly: GCA_009774155.1. Lineage (GTDB taxonomy): Bacteria > Bacillota > Clostridia > Lachnospirales > Lachnospiraceae > Hominiventricola. The sequence continues at coordinate 235 of VSNE01000362.1, read as the reverse complement.
CTACAATCTGTCGCATTGCGTTCGAGCAGCTCCTGCATAGTTTGGCGAAAAATGCCCATATGTTCCTGATCCCAGGAAGCAGTAAAGGCACATTTGCATAACTCTTTGCTGAAGAATGGATAATTTATAATTTCATTCAGGAGCTGAATGAAATTTGCCCTGTGAATAGAAGATACAAAACAATCTCCGGCCTGCAGGGCATTCACCACTTTGTCAGTCCATACCATAGGTAACC
>VSNE01000361.1 GCA_009774155.1 Lachnospiraceae bacterium | reverse complement strand
TAAGAATAACCCGGAGGTGCGGAAATACCTTGCACAGCGGGCGGAGCTTTTAGGGGTAGTCCGGCTCCCGAACACAGCGTTTAAGGAAAATGCGGGTACGGAGGTCACTTCGGATATTTTATTTTTAAAGAAGCGTGACAGGGTGCTAGATATTGAACCGGACTGGGTGCATCTGACGGAAAAAGACGGTATCGTGATGAACCAGTATTTCGCAGACCACCCGGAAATGGTACTCGGAAAAATGGAGATGGTTTCCGGTGCGCATGGCATGGAAAGCGCCTGCCTGCCGGACACTTCCCTTCCCCTGTCGGCGCAGCTTAAAACTGCGCTCTCTTATGTGGAGGGCAGCATCGAGCAGGCGGATTTCAATGAGATTGATGACGAGCTGGCAAGGGAGAACATACCCGCCGATCCGGGGGTAAAGAATTACAGCTACACCGTTGTGGACGATAAAGTGTACTACCGGGAAAACTCCATTATGAAGCCTGTGGACGTGTCGGAGAAGGCGGAGCAGCGCATGAAGGGCATGGTGGCGATCCGGGACTGTACGCAGGAATTGATAAACTTCCAGTTGGACGAATACCCGGAGGACATGATTTTAAACAAGCAGGCGGAATTAAACCAGCTATACGATGATTTCTCCAAAAAATTCGGTCTGCTGAACTCCCAGACCAACCGGAGGGCGTTCAATCAGGATTCCAGCTACTGCCTGTTATGCTCCCTTGAAAATCTGGACGATGAGGGGAATTTTCTCGGCAAGGCGGATATGTTCTCCAGACGTACCATTAAAAAGCAGGAAGTTGTGACGAGCGTGGACACAGCCAGTGAAGCACTGGCGGTATCTTTAAGTGAGAAGGCGGGCGTGGACTTAGCCTATATGTCGGAACTTGCGGACAAGAGCGTGGAGGAAATCACGAAGGAGCTTGCCGGGGTAATCTTCCAGAACCCGGTCACAGAGGAATGGGAAACCGCAGACGAGTATTTAAGCGGGAACGTGCGGGAGAAGCTGTCAGTGGCGAGAACCTTCGCGGAAAACCATCCGGAATATGCCATTAACGTATCCTCGCTGGAAAGCGTACAGCCGAAGGAGCTGGACGCATCGGAGATTGAGGTGCGCATCGGCGCAACATGGATTTCACCAAAATATATCGAGGACTTTATGCGTGAAACCTTTGAAACGCCGGAGTATCTCTTTGACCGGAACACGATGGGCGTACTGTATTCCAATGTGACCGGGCAGTGGAACGTGAAGGGGAAAAACGCAGACCGGGGAAATGCCCTTGTCAGCATGACCTACGGAACGGGGCGGGCAAATGCCTATAAGATTCTGGAGGATTCCTTAAACCTGCGTGATACCCGTATTTTTGACATTGTGACGGAGGACGGGAAGGAAAAGAGAGTCCTCAACAAAAAGGAAACCACGCTGGCAAGCCAGAAGCAGGAAGCAATCCGGGAGGCCTTTAAGGACTGGGTATTCCGTGATCCGGAGCGCAGGCAGGATTTATGTGCAAAATATAATGAGCTTTTCAATTCCACCAGACCGAGGGAATATGACGGTTCGCATCTGAAATTCCCCGGCATGACGCCGGACATTGTACTCAGACCGCACCAGCTTAATGCTGTGGCGCATCAGTTATACGGGGACAACACGCTGCTTGCCCATTGCGTGGGTGCGGGAAAGACCTTTGAAATGATTGCGGCGGCAATGGAGAATAAGCGGTTGGGATTGTGTCAAAAGAGTTTATTTGTTGTGCCAAACCATTTAACGGAACAGTGGGCGAGTGACTTCCTGCGCCTGTATCCGGGGGCGAATATCTTAGCGGCAACCAAGAAGGATTTTGAACCCGCCAACCGGAAGAAGTTCTGTTCCCGGATAGCGACAGGGGATTATGACGCTGTGATTATCGGTCACAGTCAGTTCGAGAAAATCCCGCTTTCCACCGAAAGGCAGATGGCGATGATTGAAAGGCAGATAACAGAAACTGAAACGGCAATCGAAGCCCTCAAAGCGGAGAATGGCGAGCGTTACTCCATTAAGCAGATGGAAAAGACGAAAAAATCATTATCCGCAAGGTTGAGCCGCTTAAATGATTCCAGCCGGAAGGACAATGTTGTGACCTTTGAGCAGTTGGGCGTGGATCGGCTGTTTGTAGACGAGAGCCATAATTATAAGAACCTCTTTTTATATACAAAAATGCGGAACGTGGCGGGCATCGCACAGACGGAAGCGCAGAAATCCTCGGATATGTTTGCCAAGTGCCAGTACATGGACGAGCTGACCGGAGGGAAGGGCATCACGTTCGCAACGGGTACGCCAATTTCAAATAGCATGACGGAGCTTTATACAAATATGCGCTACCTCCAGTACAATACCTTACAGCGTTTGGGGTTGGGTCATTTTGACAGTTGGGCGGCATCGTTTGGGGAAACGATTTCAGCGATTGAGCTCTCCCCGGAGGGGACTGGATACCGGGCAAAGACGAGATTTGCAAAGTTTTTCAATCTTCCGGAGTTGATTGCGTTATTCAAGGAGAGCGCAGATATTCAGACATCGGATATGTTAAAGCTGCCTGTGCCGGAAGCGGATTATGAAAATATCGTGCTAAAGCCGAGTGAGTACCAGCAGGAGATGGTACAGTCCCTTGCGGACAGGGCGGAAGCGGTGCGTGACCGTAAAGTAGTGTCTGCTGATTAAGCAAAAATTAGCAAATTCCAGTTCTCATATCTACTCCTAGATTGGAACAGATATAAAAGA
>VSNE01000360.1 GCA_009774155.1 Lachnospiraceae bacterium | reverse complement strand
CCCTGATGCTGACCGGGTACGCGGAAAAACATGGAATCCATTCCTAAAAAATTATTTATTTTTTAATTTTTCTTTAATCTTTACATGGTATAATATCATAAAGTACGGAGCAATCCGTGTATCATAGGGGTCAAAACATCTTTTGGCCCCTGCATTATGATATATTTTTATGATACCAGCAAAGAAAAGGAGAGTGCTATGAGAGTAAAAACAAAAGTTGTTTCCACATTACTGGCTATATGCTTACTGCTGACAGCCCTGCCCGTTACTGCCTTTGCAGGTTCCGCCAAAGTACCCTGCAGTGCAAAAACATCAGGAAAAGGGAATGTAATTAAAGTCAAAAAGGTTTCTTATGACAAGGATGACGGCCAGAAAGAACTGGAAGTGGATTTCTCCACTAAAGTTTCCTGGAGCAAAACCGCAAAGGTTTCTTCTATCAAGGATAATACCGGAAAAACCTACAAGGGTTATCTGACAGATAAGGACAATGACGAATGCGATATCATTATCCCGTCCCTGAAGGAAGGGCGCACCTATACGATTAAAATCACCGGAATCAAGAAAAGAGGAACCAGCGGATACCGTACTTTGACTCTGACCGTAAAAATCCCGGCTGCCCAGAAGCCTTCCCAAAAGGTAAAGGTTAAAAAGGTATCCGTGGAAGATAATGGAGATATCGAAGTCGATTTTACGTCCAAGGTTACATGGAGAAACAACGCAAAAATCACTTCCATAAAGGATAACAAAGGCAGCGCTTACAAAGGCGTCCTGATTGACAAAGACGATGACGAGTGCGAAATCAGAATCAGGAATATGAAATATGGAAGAACCTATACCATTAAAATCTCCGGAGTTAAAGCCAGAGGCGCGGCCTCCTATCAGACCGTCACGGTAACTGCAAAGGTTCCGGCGCGCAGCAGCAAGCTTTCGGTAAAGGAAGTCTATTACGATGAAGATTATGACGACGGAGTTATGGAATATAAGGTTGAGTTCAAGTTCAACAAGCACGTAGTAAGAAAAGGAAGCAGCTATATCCTGATTAAAGATTCTGCCGGAAAAGCCTATTCCTCTAAAAATTCCTACATCGACTGGGATGATGATGAATGTGAACTTCATCTTTCCAGGCCCCTGACAGATAACAGAACCTACACCTATCAGATTATAGATGTAAAGGCCTCCGGAGAAAGCAGCTATAAGACCTTAAAGGGAAGCTTTATTGCTGCATCCCAGCATGACCCGGTAGATGAAGATTAATACAAATCAAAAAAAGCTTCCGCCGCAAAACCACAGCGGCGGAAGCTTTTTTCTCTTTATTTACATAAGTCCATTTCATCCAACCTTCAGGCGGAACTTCTGAATTTCTTTCTCACTGGCTACCTTCTCAATCCGGGCCCCCAGATTTCTAAGCTTTTCATCCAGATTCTCATAGCCGCGTTCAATATAGTAGATGTCATCCACAATCGTAATTCCCTCCGCGGCAAGCCCGGCAATCACAAGCGCCGCTCCGGCGCGCAGATCCGGCGCGCTTACTCTGGCACCCGTAAATTTGCCCACGCCGCTGATCACAGCCACATTTCCCTCTACCTTCACCGAGGCTCCCATGCGCGCCAGCTCATCCACATAGCGGAACCGGTTCTCAAAAATACTTTCTGTCACAATACTCGTTCCATCCGCAAGAGCCAGAGAAACCGCAATCTGCGGCTGCATATCGGTAGGAAAGCCCGGATAGGGCATAGTTTTTACATGAGTGCCCTGCAGCTTCTGCGGAGCAATCACACGTACCGCATCATCGTATTCATGCACCTCGCATCCCAGCTCTAAAAGCTTGGAGCTGGTTGCCTCCAAATGCTTGGGAATCACATTGCGCAGGACAATATTTCCTCCGGTTACTGCGGCCGCAAACATAAACGTGCCGGCCTCAATCTGATCCGGAATGATCGAATACTCGGTTTTATGAAGAGTTTTCACGCCGCGGATACGGATTACATCTGTACCGGCTCCCTTAATGCTGGCCCCCATGCTGTTCAGAAAGTTTGCCACATCTACTACATGAGGCTCCTTTGCCGCATTCTCAATGGTGGTATTGCCGTCCGCCATGGCTGCCGCCATCATAATATTAATCGTAGCGCCGACAGTAACCATATCAAGGAAAATATGAGCTCCATGAAGCTCCTCCGCCTCCGCGATAATAAACCCATGTTCTATACGCGTCACAGCGCCCATCGCCTTAAAACCCTTTAAATGCTGATCTATGGGACGGCTTCCGATATTGCAGCCCCCGGGCAAAGGTACCTGAGCTCTTTTATATTTACCCAGCAGCGCGCCCAGAAGATAGTAGGACGCGCGGATTTTCTTCATATTCTCATTTTCTACAATACAGTTCTCAACACCGGAACCGTTCACGGTCACTGTATGGCGATCCAGCCGCTCTACCCTGGCGCCAATTCCTTCCATCGCTTCTAAAAGTGCATTAATATCCCGTACATCCGGAAGATTATCTATACATACTGTTTCATCTGTCATACTTGCGGCTGCAAGAATAGCCAATGCCGCATTCTTTGCCCCGCCAATCTCTACTTCTCCGTTCAGCGGTATTCCGCCCTTAATAATATACTGTTCCACGATCACACCTCGTCGTTTTTATTCCAACTTATTTTCTATGTAAAGGTTGCGCCGAATCGGCGCTTCTTATTCGCATTTTTTCTTTGATACACACACGTTCTCTAGTATATCGTAGTTATTATATCTTACCGTTATAGAAAAATCAATGAAAAC
>VSNE01000036.1:11932-13870 GCA_009774155.1 Lachnospiraceae bacterium | reverse complement strand
AAAAAAGTGTCACAAAATTTTAGAAATATATGAATAATTTTCAAGGAAAATGTTCACTATTTACAAAGGGTGTGTTATAATATTCACATCAAAGCATTTAATGTTACAGCAAGAGGTGATAGTGTGATTAAGAAAGAAATGATAGCCATGCTTTTGGCTGGAGGACAGGGAAGCAGATTAGGCGTGTTGACTGCCAAGGTAGCCAAACCGGCAGTTGCCTTTGGTGGCAAATACCGTATCATTGACTTCCCGCTCAGTAACTGTATTAATTCGGGTATCGATACGGTTGGAGTTTTGACGCAGTATCAGCCGCTGCGTCTGAATACTCATATTGGTATCGGTATGCCTTGGGATTTGGATCGCAATAACGGAGGAGTGACGATTCTTTCACCTTATGAGAAGAGCGTCGGAAGCGACTGGTATTCCGGCACGGCGAATGCGATTTATCAGAACATTGATTATATCGATACATATAATCCAGATTATGTATTGATTCTCTCGGGTGACCATATCTATAAAATGGATTATGAAGTGATGCTGGATTATCATAAGGAAAACGATGCGGCGGTTACGATTGCATGTATGCCGGTTCCGTGGGAAGAGGCAAGCCGTTTTGGCGTTGTTATTACTGATGAGAGCGGACAGATCAATGAGTTTGAAGAGAAGCCGGCCAACCCAAGAAGTAATCTGGCCTCTATGGGCATTTATATTTTTACCTGGAAGATTCTTAGGGAAGCTTTGATCAAGATGAGGGATGTGCCGAATTGTGATTTCGGAAAGCATATCCTTCCGGAATGTCTGGGCAATGGAGAACGTCTCTTTGCCTATGAGTACAATGGATACTGGAAGGATGTCGGAACTCTCGGCTCTTACTGGGAAGCCAATATGGAGTTGATTGATATTATTCCGGAGTTTAACCTGTATGAAGAATTCTGGAAAATCTATACGAAGAGTGATGCAGTTCCTCCTTTATATGTGTCTTCTGACGGTTTCATTGAAAGAAGTATTGTCTGCGGTAATTCCACCATTGAGGGAACGGTTATCAATTCCGTGATCGGCGCCGGGGTTACTGTGGGAAGGGGCGCTGTTGTGCGTGATTCCATTATCATGAAGAATACCGTGATCGGCGCCGGCTGCAAGGTTGATAAATCTATTATTGCAGAAGAGGTTACGATTGGCGATAACTGTGTTCTTGGCACGGGAGAGAACATCCCGAATAAAGTGAATCCTAAAGTATATTCCTTTGGCCTTGTAACGATTGGTGAAAATTCCGTGATTCCGCCTAATGTACAGATTGGTCTGAATACTGCGATCTCCGGCGTGACTGAAAGCAGCGATTATCCGAACGGCGTACTTGCAAGCGGCGAGACATTAGTTAAGGCAGGTGAAAGATAATGAGAGCAATTGGAATTATTTTGGCAGGCGGTAATAATCACAGGATGAGAGAACTGTCCAGTAAGCGTGCGATTGCTGCAATGCCGGTGGCAGGGAGTTACCGGAGCATTGATTTCTCTCTCAGCAATATGTCAAATTCTCATGTGCAGAAGGTGGCAGTGCTGACGCAGTACAATTCCCGCTCTCTGAATGAGCATTTAAGTTCCTCCAAATGGTGGGACTTTGGAAGAAAGCAGGGCGGACTTTATATTTTTACCCCCACAGTGACTGCGGACAATAATTTTTGGTACCGTGGGACGGCAGATTCCATCTATCAGAATCTGGACTGGCTGAAACAGAGCCATGAGCCGTATGTAGTGATTGCTTCCGGCGATGGCGTCTATAAGATGGATTATAATAAGGTTTTGGAATATCATATTGACAAGAAATCAGATATCACGGTTGTATGTAAGGAGATGCCGGAAGGAACGGATATGAGCCGTTTTGGCGTGGTAAAGGCTGATGAAGACGGAAGAGTCATCGATATGGAAGAAAAGCCGATGG
>VSNE01000036.1:0-11922 GCA_009774155.1 Lachnospiraceae bacterium | reverse complement strand
TTTCCTGCTGAATTTATATTATCCGCCGCCGTCAGTTGATTGAGCTGATTGAAAAGTGCGCGCAGGAGGATCGTTATGATTTTGTGCGCGATATCCTGATTCGTTACAAAAATGTCAAAAAGATCTATGCTTATAAGATAGAGAGTTATTGGAACAGCATAGCGTCTGTAGAGGCATATTATGAAACCAATATGGATTTCCTGAAACCGGAAGTGAGAAGGCATTTCCTGCAGGAATATCCTGACGTATATTCCAAAGTGCAGGATCTTCCTCCTGCAAAATATAACGCGGGCTCCAATGTGAAAAACAGTCTGGTTGCCAGCGGATGTATTATTAATGGTACGGTTGAGAACTCTGTTCTTTTCAAAAAGGTGTTTGTAGGAAATAATTGCGTGATTAAGAACTCGATTATTTTAAATGATGTGTATTTGGGAGATAACACGTATATTGAGAACTGTATCGTTGAAAGCAGGGATACCATCCGGGCGAATTCCCGTTATGTCGGGGAAGAAGGCGTGAAAGTTGTGATCGAAAAAAATGAAAGGTATATCATGTAGATACGATTCAGCCGCCTGAGGGTATCGGTGATACAGAAAGGATATTACAAGGGGGAACATATGAGAATTACTGATGTACGGGTCCGGAAGGTTGCCAAGGAAGGCAAGATGAAAGCAGTGGTGTCTATCACTATTGATGAGGAGTTTGTAGTTCACGATATTAAGGTTATTGAGGGGGAAAAGGGACTGTTCATTGCGATGCCGAGCCGTAAGGCATCGGATGGAGAGTATCGTGATATCGCTCATCCAATCAATTCTTCTACACGTGACTTCATACAGACTATGATATTGGAGAAATATGAAGAAGCAGTTGCAGAATCTGCAAATGAGTAATAGGAGCAACAGGAAGCCTGCGGTCCACAAACCGCAGGCTTCTCGCGTGTGCAAGGATTTTTTTATGCATACTTGAAAAACTTTTCTGTTTCGGGTACACTGTCAGTAAATTTCAGGAAAACGGAGCAGAAAAGATGTATATAGTGGCAGGCCTGGGAAACCCGGGCAGTAAATATGAAAAAACAAGGCATAATGTCGGTTTTCGGGTTATTGATCGGCTGGCAGAGAAATACCATATAAATATGAACATGAAAAAGCATAAGGCCGTCTGCGGGACAGGTGTCATAGAGGGAGTTAAGGTGCTTCTTGTAAAACCGCAGACTTACATGAACCTGAGCGGAGAGAGTATTCGGGAAATAGTGGATTTCTATAAAACAGATCCGGAGAGGGAATTTCTGGTAATATATGATGATATTTCTCTGGAGCCCGGGCAGCTTCGTATCCGCAAAAAAGGAAGCGCCGGAGGACACAACGGAGTCAAGAATATCATTCATCATCTGGGAAGCCAGGTGTTTCCAAGAATCAAGGTTGGAGTAGGGGGAAAGCCGGAAGGGTATGATTTGGCAGATTATGTGCTGGGACATATTCCGGCAGAAGCCGAAAAGGAGATGCTGGAGGCGTATGACCGGGCTGTGGCTGCGGCTGCGGAGATTCTGACAGAAGGACCGGATAAAGCTATGAATGATTATAACGGGAGCAGCGTATGAAAACATTTTATGAACCGCTGTTACAGCTGGAAAATTTTACACAGGCCCGGGAGAAGCTGAAGAAAGAGAAGAGTCTTCAGCTTCTTACTGGGTGTGTGGAGTCGCAGAAGACGCATCTGATGTACAGTATGGGGCAGGAGTGGCCGGTAAAACTGATACTGACTTATAATGAACTGAAGGCAAAGGAAATTGTTGAGGAGTACCAGACGCTGGATGAGGACGTGTTCTATTATCCCGCCAAGGATTTTCTCTTTTTTCATGCGGATATCCAGGGGAAAGAATTGCTGCGCCAGAGAATTACCGTAGTGAGCCGGCTTATTTCGGAAGGGAGAGCCGTTATCGTGACAACACTGGACGGCTGTATGGACCCGCTTCTTCCTATAGAAAAGCTGAAAGCTCTTACGCTGAATATTGGTTCGGACAGTGTTCTGGAAATGGAAGCTGTAAAGCTTCGGCTGGTAAGGATGGGATATGAAAGAACAGGGCAGGTGGAGCTTCCCGGACAGTTCTCCATAAGGGGAGGAATCCTGGACATTTATCCTCTTACAGAGGAATATCCGGTTCGGATCGAACTGTGGGATGACGAGGTGGATTCTATCCGGAGCTTTGATGCGGAAAGCCAGCGTTCTATGGAGAATCTGGATGAAATTGTTCTCTATCCGGCGGCGGAGCTGCCGCCGGAGGAGTATAAATGCAGAGGGGTCAGTCTGCTGGATTATGTGGGAGGCTTTCAGTCCCTGGTGTATGTGGATGAGCCGAACCGCCTGATTGAGCGGGGAGAAACTGTGGAAAAGGAGTATCGGCAGAATTATGAGAACCGACTGGAAAAGGGGCAGATTCAGAAAGACCAGCCAGAGGAGATCTTTCCATATGAATCGGTTCTGCATTGGGTGAATCGTATGCGGGGGGCGGCTTTTTCCGCTCTGGAGACAATAGACAAAAGGATGGAGCTTTCCAGCCGCTTCAGGATGGATACCCGTTCTATCCAGTCCTATAACAATCATTTTGAACTGCTGGTAAAGGATTTAAAACGCTGGAAACAGGAAAAATATCAGGTCGTTTTGCTGTGCGCATCCAGAACGAGAGGAAGGCGTCTGGCGGAGGACTTGCTTGCGGAAGGATTAAATGCATTTTACAGTGAAGATCCGGAGCGGGTGGCAGGCCAGGGAGAAACTATGGTAGTCCATGGAAATGTGTCCCGGGGGTATGAGTACCCGATGATTCGGTTTGCAGTTGTCTCGGAGACAGATGTATTTGGCCGGGGGAAGAAGAAAAGGTACCGAAAACAGAAGGTTTACGAAGGGCGGAAAATCAGCAGCTTTACGGATCTGGCAGTGGGAGATTATGTAGTCCATGAGAACCACGGGCTGGGAATTTACCGGGGCATCGAGAAAATTACGGTGGATAAGACAGTAAAGGACTATATGAAGATTGAGTACAGCAAGGGCGCTTGTCTTTATATTCTTGCCACGCAGCTTGATGCCATTCAGAAATACGGCAGTGCAGATGCGGAAAAAATACCAAAATTGAATACTCTGGGCGGACAGGACTGGAAGAAAACCAAGTCAAAGGTAAAGGGAGCCGTACAGCTAATCGCGAAGGATCTGGTGGAGCTGTATGCGGCCCGTCAGTCTGAAAAAGGGTTTGTTTATGGGGCGGATACAGTCTGGCAGAAGGAATTTGAAGAGCTGTTTCCCTATGAAGAGACAGAGGATCAGCAGAAAGCGATTCAGGATACCAAGAGGGATATGGAGAGCGGCCGTATTATGGACCGGCTTATCTGCGGGGATGTGGGCTACGGCAAGACAGAGGTGGCTATCCGGGCGGCATTTAAGGCGGTGCAGGAGAGTAAGCAGGTGGTTTATCTGGTTCCGACTACGATTCTGGCTCAGCAGCATTATAATACCTTTGTACAGCGGATGAAGGAATTTCCGGTCCGTATTGATTTGCTCTGCCGGTTTCGGACGCCTGCAGAGCAGAGAAAGACGGTGGAGGACTTGAGAAAGGGCCTGGTGGATATTGTAATCGGAACCCACAGGGTGCTGTCTAAGGATGTGGAATACCGGGATCTGGGACTTTTAATTATCGATGAGGAGCAGAGGTTCGGCGTTGCGGATAAGGAAAAAATCAAAAAGCTGAAAACAAGCGTGGATGTTCTGGCCTTAAGTGCCACGCCTATTCCCCGGACGCTGCATATGAGTCTGGCAGGAATCCGGGATATGAGTGTGCTGGAGGAGCCTCCGATTGATCGTATGCCGATACAGACGTATGTCTGCGAATATGACGGGGAAATGATCCGTGCGGCAATCCACCGGGAACTGGCAAGAGAAGGACAGGTCTACTATGTCTATAACCGGGTGGAAACTATCGCGGATGCTGCGCGCCAGATACAGGAGCTGGTGCCCGAGGCTAATGTGGCGTTTGCCCATGGACAGATGAAGGAGCGTGAGCTGGAGCGGATTATGTATTCCTTTATTGAAGGTCAGGTGGACGTACTGGTTTCCACAACGATCATTGAGACCGGTATGGATATTTCCAATGTGAACACAATTATTATCCATGACGCGGACAATATGGGGCTTTCCCAGCTCTACCAGCTCCGGGGAAGAGTCGGCCGTTCCAATCGGACCGCTTATGCATTCCTTTTGTATAAACGGGATAAGATGCTGAAGGAGGTGGCAGAAAAGCGGCTGCATGCCATTCGGGAATACTCGGATTTGGGAAGCGGCTTTAAGATAGCCATGCGGGATATGGAGATCAGGGGAGTGGGGACTCTGCTCGGACAGAAGCAGCATGGTCATATGCAGGCGGTTGGCTATAACCTCTACTGTAAGATGTTAAATGAAGCAGTCTGCCGGATGAAGGGAGACGGACCGAATACAGAAGAGGATTTTGAGACTGTAGCAGATATTCACATTGATGCATTTATACCGGACAGCTACATCCGGAATGAAGCGCTGAAGCTGGATATTTACAGGAGGATTGCGGCTGTGGAAAATCAGGCGGAGCGGGATGATATGCTTGAAGAGCTTATAGATCGCTTCGGCGAGCCTCCCAAATCTGTACTCAATCTTTTGGAAATTACAAATCTGCGGAGCATGGCGCATAAGCTTTATATGAAAGAAATACAGGGAAGGCCGGACCGAATCACCTTTACCATGTATGAGAGAGCAAGGATTCATCCGGCGCGGATTCCGGATCTGATTGAACGTATGAATGGGGCAATGAGCTTTAAAAAGACAGAACCGCCGCAGTTTATTTATCTTATTAAAAACAACAGGCAGAAAGCCTCCGGGACTCTTTTGGAGATAACTGCAAAGCTGCTGGAGGAGATGCGGATATTGCTGGAGGAATAGGAGAGTACAGATGAGGACAAAAATAACAGTATGGATTCTGGCAGTCGGTCTGTGTCTGGCGGCCTGTTCGGGAACGCCGCCAAAGACAACAGAGGATGCGGCGGTTTGTTCTGTAAACGGGGAAAAAATCGGGCTTCGGGAATGGAATTTTTATATGCGGATGAATCAGATGCAGTGGGAAAAATCCTATCTGGATTCCTATGGGGAGAATATGTGGAGCATGGAATTAGATGAGGACGGAACAACGCTGGCAGACAGTCTGAAGGAGGAGGTTTTGGACATTGTGTGCGAGATTCATCTGATGAATCAGCACGCGGAGGAATATGGAGCGGCTCTGACAGAGCAGGAAGAACAGGAGCTTCATAAAAGGGCGGCCGGATTTATGGAAGCTTACAATAGTTCCCTTCTTGAATTTGCAGGAGCAGATGAAGAGTTTGTGTATGAGCGGCTGCGGGAGAAGGAATTATCACTCCTTGTGGCAGAGGCCAGTACGGCAGATTATGATCCCGGACTTTCAGAGGAACAGGTGCGCCGGGAGGGTATCTGCTATGTGCTGGTTTCTACCACGGGTTTAAGGGATGATGAAGGAAATTTAACGCCATTTTCTGAAGAGGAAGTAGAACGGCGTACGGAACTTGTCCATGAGCTGTGCGGAAGGGCGCGGGAAGCCGGGGATCTGAAGAGCGTTGCAGAAGCCGAGGAGCTTACTCCTATCGAATCCAGTATGGGAGCGGACAATACGAATGACGGGCAGGAACCGAGGATGCTGGATGCAGCCAGAAAGCTGGCTGTGGGAGAGATATCAGATCCGATTCAGACAGAGGAGGGATGGTTTCTGGTACAGCATACCAGCAGCTACGATGCGGAAGGGACAGATTACTGGAGGGAATATCTGACCGGGATTGCCAGAGAAGAGCGGCGCCGGGCGCTTTATGAAGAATGGAAGGAAAACTCTGATATTCAGATTTTTGAAGAAAATATGGAGCAGGTTCAGGTAAAAATTGTGTTAAAGGAGTTGCTCTGAAAATAAAAAGAGACTATAATCAGAAGATAGTATAGGAAGCAGGAGGATTACCTTATGAAAAAAAAGATAGCAGGGCTTCTGGCTCTGTTGTTCGCAATGGCGGCAGCGCTGACCGGATGTTCCAGGGGAACCATAGACAGCGCTGCGGAAGCGATGAATGTGGGAGGCGTGTCTGTACCCCTTGGCGAATTGAATTTCTATCTGCGTTATCAGCAGGTGCAGATGCAGAGATTTTACGGCTCCCTTTTTGGAGAAAATTTTATGAATCAGGATCTGATGGGCCTGGGCGTGCCTTACGGCGAAACGGTCCGTGATTCCGTTATAGAAACTATGGAAGAGTTTTATATCGTGGAGGCGCACGCGGAAGAGCTTGGAATTTCCTTAAGCGACGAGGAGAAGGCGGCTGCGGCAGAGTCGGCAAAAGCATTTTTGGCGGCGAATGATCAGAAAACTCTTTCAGCCATGAGCGCGGACGAGCCTACGGTTACTCATGTGCTGGAGCTGATGGCTCTGCAGTCTAAGGCGCGTGCCGATCGCGCGGCGACGATTGACCGGGAGGTGGCTCCGGAGGAAGCGGCGCAGAAAAGGATTTCCTACGTGATGAGCTCCAAATCAGAAATAGACGAGGAGGGCAATGAGACAGAGCTGACGGAGGTGGAGCTGGCTGAGAGGATGGTACAGATGACAGAGCTTCTGGCCGATGCAAAGGAGAGCGGAGATCTGAGCGCGGCGGCGGAGTCCAGGAATCTGACAGCATCCACTCTTACTTATGGAAAGAATGACAGTGCATTGGACGAGTCTGTGCGCAAGGCAGCAGATGCATTGTCAGAAGGAGAGCTTTCTGATGTGATTGAGGCAGAGGACGGATATTATATTGTGTATATGGAAAGCACATACGATGAGGAGGCTACACAGGAAGAGGTGGAGATGATCCTGTCGGAGCGCGAGACAGAGGCTTATAATGCATGGTATGATTCTTTGAAGGAGGCTGCGGAGATTACAACAAATGAAGAACTGATTGGAACACTGAGCTTTGAAAGGAACTTTATGCCTCCGTCTGAGGAGGAAGAACCATCCGGGGAGGAAACGCCTGAGGAGGAAGAACTATCCGGGGAGGAAATGCCCGGGGAGGGAGAACCGTCTGAGGAGTAGGCGCACGCAGTGTAAATATGGGTATCCATTTATGAAAAACAGGAGGAATGTTTTATGAGCACGACACAGAATCTGACGCTTCTGACAGATTTATATGAGCTGACTATGATGCAGGGATATTTTAAGAACCCGGTGCAGGAGACGGTCATCTTTGACGCATTTTACCGTACGAATCCGTGCGGCAACGGATTTGCAATCACGGCGGGACTGGATCAGGTGATTGATTATATTAAGAACCTGCGTTTCTCCGGGGAGGATATCGTCTATTTAAGAAGCGTCGGAATCTTTGATGAAGATTTCCTGGAATATCTGAGCAATTTCCACTTCAGCGGAGACATTTATGCCATCCCTGAGGGAACAGTTGTATTTCCAAGAGAACCTCTTGTGAAAGTGATTGCGCCTATTATGGAGGCACAGCTGGTAGAGACTGCGATCCTGACGATTCTCAACCATCAGAGTCTGATTGCGACTAAGGCGGCCCGTGTGGTCAATGCGGCAAGAGGGGACGGCATTATGGAGTTTGGCCTTCGCCGTGCACAGGGGCCGGACGCGGGGGTTTACGGAGCTCGTGCGGCGATGATTGGAGGGTGTATAGGAACCTCCAATGTACTGACAGGAAAGCTGTTTGATGTTCCTGTGCTGGGAACCCATGCGCATAGCTGGATTATGAGCTTCCCGGATGAATATACGGCTTTTAAGACTTATTCGGAGTTGTATCCGAACGCCTGCACGCTTCTTGTGGATACTTATGACACATTGAAATCCGGTGTGCCGAATGCGATCCGCGTCTTTAAAGAGATGCGTAAAGCGAAACGGCTGAATGGACGCTACGGCATCCGTCTGGACAGCGGTGACCTGGCATACCTGTCCAAAGAGGCGAGGAAGATGCTGGATGCGGCCGGATTCCATGATGCTGTCATCTCGGCCTCCAGTGATTTAGACGAATATCTGATTGACAGCCTGAAGACTCAGGGGGCAAAGATTACATCCTGGGGTGTGGGAACCAATCTGATTACATCCAAGGACTGCCCTGCTTTCGGCGGTGTCTATAAGCTGGCTGCAGTAAAGAGCGGGGACGGTGAGTTTATTCCGAAGATTAAGCTTTCTGAAAATACGGAGAAAATCACCAATCCGGGCAATAAGACGGTATACCGTATTTATGAGAAGGCAAATGGAAAGCTGAAAGCGGATATTATCAGCCTGGTGGACGACCACTTTGACGAATCTGAGGATCTGGTGATCTTCGACCCTCTGGAGACCTGGAAGAAGACCCATTTGAAGGGCGGTACCTACACCATGAAGGAATTGATGATTCAGGTGTTTGATAAAGGAAATTGTGTTTATGAATCTCCGTCCGTTATGGATATCCGGGAGTATTGTATTAATGAACAGAATACCTTGTGGGATGAGACCAGAAGGCTTGTGAATCCTCATGAAGTCTATGTGGATTTGTCTGAGCGTCTGTATAAAATTAAGACGCAGCTTTTAAATCAGATGAATCCGGGGGACTGAGAGTTCAGAGAAAAAACCGGGGCTGCTGCAAACTACGGCCTGTGCGTCCGGACAACGGCGCCGCAGGCTGCATTTTGTGGAAGCTCCGGTTTCTTTATTGCATATAAATCCAATTATTACAAATACTAGAGGCAGAGTATATAAGACATTGGAGGAAATTTGTATGAAAGCAACTGGGATTGTACGCCGGATTGATGACCTTGGCAGGGTTGTAGTGCCGAAGGAAATCCGGCGTACCCTGCGGATTCGGGAGGGAGACCCGCTGGAGATCTTTACAGACCGTGAAGGTGAAATTATTTTGAAAAAATATTCTCCTATTGGAGAACTTGGTTTATTTGCAAAACAATATGCAGAAAGTCTGGCGCAGACAACAGGCCATATGGTGTGTGTGACAGACAGGGATGCGATTATTGCCACTGCCGGAGGAGCAAAGAAGGATTATCATGGAAAATCTATCAGTATTCAGTTAGAGCAGCTCATTCAGAACAGGGAAAGCCTTCAGGCTTCTTCACAGGAACGAAAGTTTATTCCGGTGGCCCAGGAGGAAATAGAGGGAATCACTTCCGAGACAATCTGTCCGGTCATCAGCGAGGGAGATGCCATAGGAGCCGTCATTCTTCTGGGACGGGATGCAAAAGCAAAAATGGGGGAAGTGGAACAGAAGGTTGCGGCGTCGGCCGCCGGGTTTCTGGGAAGACAGATGGAACAGTAAAGTGTATTGTCATGAATTGTTTTTTTGGAGGGAGCGGGGGCTTTTTAAGCCCCCTGAAAGTGTTATGAATGAAATACTGAAGTTTTCCTGTTACAGGTGTTATCATAACAAAGAATTGTGACCAAAATGTTTCGGCCAGATAAAGGATTCCTAAAATTCGGGAATAAATTTCTGCAATAATCAGGCTGTTCAGAAAAAAAGAAAAAAACTAAAAAAAACACTTGCTTTTTTTCGGGTTTTCAGATATAATTACATTCGTTGAGTACAAAGGGCTATCGCCAAACGGTAAGGCAACGGACTCTGACTCCGTCATTTCAAGGTTCGAATCCTTGTAGCCCTGCTTTATGAAGGACTTTCCATATGTGGAAAGTCCTTTTGTTTTGGCAAAATAAAAAGAAAACTAAAATAATACAAATAAATTTTCAGAAAACTATTGACAAATATCGAAATATATTGTAATATATAAACATCAAAAACAAAGAGACACACAAATCTCTGGAAAGGAGAAAAGGTCCAATGGGAAGGTGACTGATAACCAGTAAAGAGAACGGAAAGATCTGGAAATAATCTTGAAAGGAGATAATAAAGGTGAAACTTCAGATTGACAGATAAAGGGCCATTCGAGAATGAAAAATCGAATGGCTCTTTTTTTGTGTTTTTATAGGTAAAAAACCCGAATCGTTATTCTGACATATAAACATGCTTCATTTCTACAGCTTATCAGATATTTCAGCTAAAGCCTTAATGATAGTGAGATAGCGGTCATACTGATAGGAGCCCTGCTTTTTACGACAGCAATAATATTACCGATAAAGGATTTAAAAATGGGGATGTGGCTGGCTGTGCTTATCATTTATGTTATTGCCAGAAAAAGAATCGGAAGATTAGTGAATGGCTGGAAATTATACTGGCCGGCGCGGGATTGTTCCTGATTTTGTACCTGTAAAAGTGAGACTGGTTTTTTTGCGGGTTTACTGGTATGATATAAAATACAGGCAGCAGTTATAAAGTAGGATGTCTGCGGGAGAGGAAATGATTTATGTATGAATATAGCAGCAGAGTACGTTTGACAGAGGTGGGGCAGAATCAGAAAATGACATTGAATGCGGTTCTGAATGCGTTCCAGGATTGCAGCACATTCCATTCGGAGGATCTTGGAGTGGGCATGAAGTTTTTAAATAAACACAAGAGGATGTGGGTTTTAAGCTCCTGGAAAATAGTTGTGTACCGTTATCCTGAGCTTGCAGAGCATATTCGGATAGGAACCTGGCCTTACGAATTTGGGAAAATGACCGGACGAAGGAATTTTCGTATTCTGGATAAGGAGGGAAGGCTTGCGGCCTGTGCGGATACCCTTTGGGTGTTTATGGATACGGAACGTATGCGTCCGGCCTGTGTGGAAAAGGAAATCAGTTCTGCATACAAGCTGGAACCCAGGCTTGATATGGAATATGAAACCGATAAGATCCGGATTCCTGAAGAGCCGGAGCGAAGAGAGCCTTTTCCGATTCAAGCGTACCATCTGGATGTGAACCATCATGTAAATAACGGACAGTATGTGCAGTTGGCAGGCAGCTATTTGCCCGAAGAGTTTGAGATTCATCAGATGCGGGCGGAATATAAAAAACCGGCAGTTTTAAATGATGTTATTTATCCGGGAGTTGAAGGCTGTAAGGACAGTTATACTGTACTCCTGAGCGATAAAGCCGGGAAACCATATGCGGTCATTGAATTTAAGTAGGAGAATAACCATATGCAATTAGGAAAAATACAGTTACTGACAGTAGTGAAGCTGGTAGGATTTGGAGTATATCTGGCAGAGCCGGAGCATCCGGAAGAGAGGGTGCTGCTGCCCAGGAAGCAGGCCCCGGAAGGAGTACAGACAGGGGATGAGCTGGAGGTTTTCTTATATAAAGATTCCCAGGATCGTCTGATTGCCACAACGGCGGAACCGAAGGTGACCCTGGGCGGGATTGCACGCCTGACTGTTAAAGAAGTGACAAAGATTGGCGCATTTCTGGATTGGGGACTGGAGAAGGATTTGTTTTTGCCCTTCAGGCAGCAGACAAGAAAAGTACGCGCGGGGGAAGAATGTCTTGTGGGGCTTTATACAGATAAGAGCAGCAGGCTTTGCGCAACGATGAATATATATGAGTATTTAAGGACAGACAGTCCTTACCAGAAGGATGCGCATGTGACAGGGACCGTTTATCAGATCAGTGAGAGCTTTGGCGCATTTGTGGCAGTGGATGACTGCTACTCCGGACTGATTCCGGGAAAGGAATTTTATGGGCAGGCCGGGATTGGAGACCGGATAGAGGCGAGAGTAACCGGCGTGAAGCCGGACGGCAAGCTGGATTTAAGCCTCCGGGAAAAGGGATATCTTCAAATAGATGATGATGCAAGGGCAGTAATGAAGGTTATTGAAGAATTTGACGGGGTGCTTCCCTTTACAGACAAAGCTTCTCCTGAGGTGATTAAGCGGGAATTTTCTCTGAGTAAAAATGCTTTTAAACGCGCGATAGGGCATCTTTTAAAAGAGGGAGTCATTGAAATTACAGAGAAAAGT
>VSNE01000359.1 GCA_009774155.1 Lachnospiraceae bacterium | reverse complement strand
ATCATACAGATACATTCCAAGAGCCGTGGAGCCTGTATGCCCGCCCGCATTGCTTCCAAGAGCCAGACATATGACAAGCGGACGGTTCTCATTTGTTGCCAGCATATCCAGATAACGGATACCCAGCATAATATCAGATTCCTGATATGCCACGCTGTCCAGAGGTACCTGCTGAAGCTGCCGGATAAATGGCTTTGCCTGCTTCAGCTTCACAAAAGCAATCGAGCACTCCGGAGCCGCCCCGATAAAATTCTCACTTTCCATTACAGAGCCCGCCGCTATGGCGGCTACCTTTGTCCCATGCCCCTCTGCGTCCGCTCCGGGAAGCTCTGTTTTGCCGGATTCCAGCAATTCGTCAATCTCCGGCCCCGAGTATTCGCTCCCGTATAAAAATCCTTTCGGGGGTATCCCGCTCTGATCGGTCTGATCCCACAGTCCAATTACCCTTGTCTTTCCGTCCTCATTTCGGAATGCGGGATTTTCCAAAGATATTCCGGAATCCAGAAAGCCCAGGATCACTCCGTTTCCCCGAAGCTGAAGCGCAGGCTGGTTTTGAATCGGAAGGATTCTCGTACATTCCAGGCTTTCGGTATTCATCTGCGTGTGGCAGGAGGGTACCGCATAGTCCCCGATAGGGATTCCCTGCGGGTCCCGTAAAACCTCCTCCCGATTTACGTAAAACACGCTGAAATTCCGGTTAATGTACTGGGCGCACACACCAAAAGGCAGTTCCGCCGGGGCTTCCGGCACTACATCAATCTTCCATATATAATCCATAAAATCATTTGACATAATTGCTTCCCTGCAGGTCATATCGTGGCTCCTTAGAAGGTTTCTTTGTATGGATATGAAAAAAGAAAGAATCATGTGCATGATTCCTTCTCTTTAAAGTTTGTATGGCGCATCTTATTCTGCTATTTTTCCATTTCCTGAAGCGTTCTATCCAGGCTGTTCTTATAATTTGCTTTTTGGGGGTCGAGCTCTACCGCTTTTTTTTTTGCCTCAGCGGCCTCTTCATAATGCTTCATTGCATGTAAGGTTATTCCCAGGCTGTCATAATATTCTGCGTTATCCGGTGCTAGCTCGATCGCTTTCTCAGTCTCTTTAAGAGCCTCCTCATAATGTCTCATTCTATGTAAGGTTGCACTTAAATTATCGTGATATCCTGCGTTATCCGGTGCTAGCTTTACCGCCTTTCTTTTTGCTTCCGCAGCCTCTTCATAATGCTCCATTTCATGCAAGGTTATTCCAAGACTGTTATAATATCCTGCGTTATCCGGCTCCAGCTCGATCGCCTTCTCCGTCTCGCTAAGCGCCTCCTCGTAATGCCCCATACAATGCAATGCCGCGCTTAGATTATCATGATAGACTGCAGTATTGGGTTCCAGCTCCACTGCCTTCCTTTTTGCCGCCGCCGCTTCCTCATAGCGCTTCATCCTATGCAAGGTAACCCCCAGGCTATTATGGTATACCGCATTTTCCGGATTTATTTTGACAAGCTCCCTTCTGATCTCCAAAGCCTTTTCATATTCCCCCGCATTATGCAGTTTGACCGCTTCCCTGTGCATGCGCTGCATCTCCGCCGGATCTGTAATCTGCTGAATTGCCTGGTCGATCTCCGAATCCTCTGCGCTTCTGTTCTCAGAATCGTCCTCATTCTGGACTGCCTTCTTTCCGCTGGAGGATTTCTCGGTAAATTCATCAATCGCATTGGAAAGCGCCTGAAACCGTTTCTGGGCATCCTTAAGGAACTCCTCATTTGTAGGCAGCTTATAATCAAAGGCCGCTCCCAGCAGATACAAAACTTCATCAAATCCATTGTGCCGGATCAGATACCCGTTTGAGTTCTGAAGAAACTCCAAAACCTTTCCGCCCACTTTATCGGTCCGGTAAATCATCCAGTAGGGGCAGGCCCATTCATTGCTCAGAAATTTTTCACTGTTATCCACCAGAAAATCCATCAGGCTGTTGTCATTGCCCGCATATCCGATAAATACCGGATGATATTCCGTAAAGATGATGCCCAGCGCTCTTTTCCAGTTTTCATGCAGCGTCTCCAGTTCATCCGCCCTGTTTTTCGGATCGAAAAGCAGATCATGATGTATTTTGATAATCGTCGGCCGGTTAATCTGTTTTGATATGTAGTGCGCCAAAGCCTCATGCCCTATAATGAGCGGTATGGCCTGGGCATAATAATTTACCGCGTCCTCGGTCAGATGATCAAAATTCGTTGTAATCACAACATTGTGAATGGTTTGGGAAAGAAGATGGGAAAGCATCACATACCCTACGCTTGGTTTGGCGTGCTCCATCAGCTTTTCCAGATAATTGTATCCGTCAAGCGGATGCCTTTTGAAGCGTTCCTCGTAATATTGGCTGTAAAAGCTGTATTTATTCTCCTCAGTGATATTCAGCCTCTTTTTCCAGCTTAAATAATTTTTCTCATTTCTTTCAAGCAGTTCTTTGTCCCATATATTGACAAGCTCCTGCCCGGATTTTATCCCGGACGATTTTGATGCCCCGGCTCCCAGAACAAAACAAAATTTTCTTGGATGAAAGCCGCTTGAAGCTTCCTTCATCTCCTTAAGAAAGCCGCTTAAGGACAGCTCTTCATAGCTCATTTTTCCCCTTCCCTCTTTCTTTGCAGCATATTTTTTATATCATTCCATTTTTTTCCATTTTACCGCAATTTTCCTGCCTGTACAACCTGCTTTTGTTTTTGTTTGTGTCAAGTAATCGTTGGCAACTTTCCACTTTATTTTTCTCTATGATATTTCATCGATTTTTTGTATGCTAA
>VSNE01000358.1 GCA_009774155.1 Lachnospiraceae bacterium | reverse complement strand
CTGCCACACAGCTAAACGGCCCTCCCCTTCACCCCAGCAGCGACGCCGTACAGAGCGGAAGCGCGGTAATCGCTCCCAAGACAGATCTGCCGGCATGGGTAAAGAGGGGGCCCTCCGTGGCGCAGGGACAGCAGGTAGAAACATTTATAACGACAGAAAGCTATACGGCCAAGGACAGCACAGGCGCCACTGTCACAGGAACCCATAATGTTGAACATGCCGCGTCTGCCCTTGATTTCAGCGCGCTGACATCTAAAAATAAAAAGGAGCTGCTGGGAACCGGATTTTACAATACATGCTTTACCTGCGATAATCACTATAGTATAAAATTTACAACAGGGACAAACAGCTCCATGTCACGGAGCGGGAATCATTTTGTATATGAGATAGGTATTGACAATGTAAAAAACGGCGAGGATCTGGTAAAGGCTGTTGTCAACGGGATAGGCGGCAATGCAGATATGAATATTCCCGGCAATCCGTTAGGTCATTATACAAAATTAACGGTAGACGGAACCGACAAAAATAAATTATGGATATATGATAACCGCTCGTCAGAACCCAATTTTAATTCTCTTGGAACCAATATAACCTGGACGAGCTGGAAGGGATCAGGTGCCGGAACCACCAACACCAATGCTAAATCCCATCCCCGTAACGGCAAATTCGGACAGGGCGTGGCGTATGCTCCGGGAACCATAGTTCCAGTCAAAGGAGATATTCAGCTACAGATTGGGCCGTCATCCGAAGAACAACTGGAGATTATCCTTCCCGGAACCCATGAGGATCTGCTGGGAATCGGAAAGGTTTCCGTTTTAACTCTGAAGGACGGAAACTCGTCTATGGAAAAATTCAAAAATGCCGTGAATTATCTCAGCTCGGAACGGGGACGGATGGGAGCTTATGAAAACGGTTTGGAACATACCTATCGTTCATTAGCTGTCAACAGCGAAAATCTGACGCAGGCAGAGAGCCGTATCCGTGATACGGATATGGCAGATGAGATAACAAATTATACGAAAAATAATATATTGCTTCAGGCAGGCCAGTCTATGCTTGCGCAGGCCAACGCCATTCCTCAGCAGATATTGGAATTTCTGCGGTAATACATATATAAATCATATAAAAAATACAAGGCGGCTAATGAGGATTGAATCCTGTATGGAACAGGTTTCAGTCCTTTTAGTTTTGCCTTAACCCGCTTCCGGCAGCATAAAGGCGGGAAATACCGATACCGTCCTGTTTCCCGCCGGTTTCACACTTTTTTCACAAAAAATTAGCACTCACCTATTGACATTGCTAATATTTTGTTATATAACATCTATAACAAATAAAACAAGTTTTGATTTTAAGGAGGTATTACCTATGTTATTAACTGATATTTTCGGAAGAAGCTTTATGGATGATTTTTTTGAGGATTTTGCAGGCTCCTCATACTACCGCCCAAACCGCATCGGCAGTATTCCTGCCATGAAGGCGGATGTCCAGGACATGGGCAGCTCTTATCAGATTGATTTGGAGCTTCCCGGATTTCAGAAGGAAGACCTTCAGGCAGATCTGAAGGATGGTTACCTGACCATTAAGGCCACTCACCAGAATCATCAGGAGGAAAAGGACTCCAAAGGCAGATATATCCGCCAGGAACGTTACACCGGACATTATCAGAGAAGTTTCTATGTGGGCGAGGATGTGACTCAGGAGGATGTACATGCAGCCTTTGAAAACGGTGTCTTAAAGCTGACCTTCCCTAAAAAGGAACAGCAGCCGAAAATTAACGAGAGCAAGACTATCATGATCGAAGGCTAATATACCGACGCTCTTATCTGAATGAACGGGGCTGCTGCAAAATGCCAAATCTCCCTTAAGGATTAAGGAAGCTTCCGTTTTGCAGCAGCCTTTTTATGTGTCCTTTTGCAGCCCTGACAAATTATACGGCAGTATCCATTCTATCCTGCCTGTTTATGCTTCTGTCTGAACCCTCTTAACTAATTCCCTCACCAGCTCCGCCGAAACTACATCATAACAAAGCGCCTGCTTCCCGGATGCAATGCTGTAGGAAACTCCGTTTTTCACAGTGGTCAGATCTGTATTCCATGCTTTGCAGGAACTGTGGATCTGATGTATCCCCGTATACTCTATCAGCTCCAGGACATTACCGGCATGAATTCCGCTGCCCGCCAGAATCTGAATCTCTCCTCCGTAGTCAGCCTGCAGTCTGCAAAGAAGCTCCCGTCCCTCCATGGCTTTTGGCTTCAGACCGCTGGTCAATACCCGATCCACGCCTATGGAAATAAGCTGCTCCGCAGCGGCCAGAGGAAATTCCGTACAGTCAAATGCCCTGTGGAATACCGCCTCCCTCCCCTTATTTTTAATTAAATCCAAAATACACCGGTTTTTGTACTCATCCAGAGACGCATCCTCTCTCAGGCATCCAAACGCAATGCCGTCGGCTCCGCAGTCCAGAAGTCTTTGACACTCCCGTTCCATCACACGGAACTCTTCGTCTGAATAACAGAATCCCGCTCCCCGGGGACGAAGCATAGCGATTACCTTTATAGAAAAATCCTCCTTCACCATACACAGTTCGGTCTCCGCCGGAGTCAGCCCGCCCAGCGTAAGAGCGCTGTTCAGTTCAACCCGCTCTGCTCCTCCTTCCACTGCCTGCTTCACATCGTAATAGCTTCCGCAGCATATCTCTGCAATTCTTTTCATATTCCTTTTCCTCCCCTCCCGGTTTTCTATTCCCATTGAACCATAAAAAACCTGGCCGGTAAAGTCCTGATATATATTTTAATATTTACATAATGT
>VSNE01000357.1 GCA_009774155.1 Lachnospiraceae bacterium | reverse complement strand
GCCCATAGGTATAGCTGCTTTCAAGGTCCTCGTATGCCGCTTTTTCCGGGCAGAAGGCTGCGCTTGCTTCCAGATAATCCAGGATATTTTGTATCTGAGTCATGAATTTCTCCTATTTCTTTTTCATTTCCGGCACTTTGCGCGCCGGGTTGCCGAACTGCTTTTCACCCTCCGGCACATCCCTGATGGCAACCGCGCCAATACCAAGATACGCATGAGCTCCCACCGTAATCCGGTTGGTGGTCACAGACATAGGCGCCGCATAAGTATGACTGCCCACATTACAGTGTCCGGAAATACTGGCCTTTCCGCTGATCAGGCTTCCTTCTCCGATGCGGCAGTTATGGCCCACATCACCGGCCAGTCCGATCATGGAGCCCCGGCCAAGCACAGTCGTCCTTGTGTCCCCGGCCGCCAGAATAGATCCCGCCAGAAGAAGGCAGCCGTCCTCTATCACCGTTCCCGCCAGATGAGGCAGCGTCCGGCATAGTCCGTCTTCCGTACGGTAAATATCCGCATCCTCTGCGCCAATTACGCAGTTTTCCTTTATCTGTACATCATTTCCGATGCGGACATGATCCTTAATCACGGTCCCCGCCCCAATCCGGCAGCGATCGCCGATCACCACATCCCTTCCGATCACGCAGAAGGGAGCGATTTTCACATCCTCTCCCATCTGCACGTCCGAACTGATATAGCTTTCGTCCTTCACATACGCAGAAGGCTGCGGCATAAGACTTACAAGACGCTCCAGAAGCTCCCCGTACAGATTTTTGGGCATACTGCTCTTCAGCAGAATACAGGAGGCGTCCAGGGCGGGCTTTAACTCCTCTCCCGCAATGAAAATACTGTTTCTCACCTGTACAGCGCTCTCTGCCAGAGTTCCTTTTACAAATATAATCGTATGATCCTCGGGCGCTTCCGGGTCGGATACCCCATAAACGGGAAAATCACAGCCGGTGTCAAGCAGCGCCTTTGCCGATATCTCGCATATTTTAAACATCAAATTCTCCCGTCATATCAACACTCTTAAAATGCTTCAGGGGCAGCTTCACCGGGATTCCCTCCTTCTGGCTCTTATAAATAGCAAGCACAATCTCCAGGGCATTTCTTCCCGCCGCCGCATCCACATAGGGTCTTCTGTCGTTTTGAACGGCCTCTATCATATCCGCATACAGGCTTGTATGTCCGTTGCCGTAGACATTGCTGGTAGCCTCCTGCAGACTCTTATTCGCGCTGTCTTTGTCTGTCTCGTCCGCAAAATCCCATATGTCAATATTATTTGTGGATTTTCCTCCGATTTTTACGGTGCCTGTTTCCCCGAAAATATATAACGTCTCCTCCAGGTTCTGAGGGTAGACATTGGTCGTGCCCTCAATCGTGGCAATGGCTCCGTTTTTAAATTTTACAACTGCCATGCCGATATCCTCAGCCTCCAGATACGGATGAAACTGCTGTCTGGTAACGCCGTAAACCTCCTCCGCCTCATCACCGAACATCCAGCGGAGCAAATCAATGCCGTGAATACACTGATTCATCAGAGCGCCGCCGTCGCAGGCCCATTTTCCTCTCCAGGGAGCCTGAGCATAGTAGTTTTGATTCCTGTTCCAGCGCACATGGACAGAGCCGTGGGACAGCTTCCCAAAACGCCCTGCCTCCAGAGCCTTTCTCGTTTCCTGCACTGCCACATTAAACCGGTTCTGATGGCAGGCAGATACCTTTACTCCTTTTTCCTCCGAACGACGGACAATCTCATCCGCATCCTCCATGCTCATGGCAATAGGCTTCTCAATAATACAGTTCACGCCGTGGTCAATACAGAAAAGAGCAATCTTTGCATGGAGCCCGCTCTCGGTGGCAATACCTGCCAGCTCGGGCCGTACTTCTTCAATCATTTTTTTATAGTCCGTATACCGTCTAATGGAGCTGTCCTCCGAAAGTCCTTGCCCGGCAAGCAGGCTCTCCATATTCTCCGGAACCGTATCGCAGACGGCTGCGAGCTCCAGGCCGTTGTTTTTTGCCGCTTTTATATGGTTTGCCGCAATACGTCCGCATCCAATCAGTGTATATTTCATCACAACACCTCGATATTTTCTCTGTTCTCTATATGCTTCATAACATTCTTCGTATCAAAAACTGCCTTGGCATATCTCTGCACAAATGCGTAATCCACATTTGTATGGGCCGCTGTCACCATAACCAGATCGGCGCTCTCCACCAGAGCCTGATTCAGCTCCGGTTCACTGTCGTATATCCGGCCTTTATATTTATACTGTCTTACCCAGGGGTCAAAATAAACAACCTCCGCGCCGGTTTTCTGAAGCTCTTCAATCACACGCAGCGCCGGGCTCTCCCGGTAATCGTCAATATCCTGCTTGTAGGCCACGCCCAGAACCAGTATTTTAGAACCGTTCAGCGCCTTCTGAAAGCGGTTCAGAATTCTGCCCGCCCGATTCACGCAGTAGGCCGGCATCCTGTCGTTAATCATCATGGAGCTTTCGATCATGGAGGTATGGAAGCCGTATTCCCTTGCCTTCCAGGACAGATAATAAGGGTCCAGCGGAATACAGTGTCCGCCAAGGCCCGGTCCCGGATAGAAGGGCTGAAAGCCGTAGGGCTTCGTGCTCGCCGCATCGATCACCTCCCAGATACTGATTCCCATCTCATTGCAGAGCATGGCAAGCTCATTAATAAGACCGATATTAATATTCCGGTAAGTATTTTCCAGAATCTTCTCCATCTCCGCAATAGCCGGGGAGGACACCTCCTTCACATCCCCCTCCAGCACCGCGCGGTACATGGCTGCAATGACTT
>VSNE01000356.1 GCA_009774155.1 Lachnospiraceae bacterium | reverse complement strand
CCAGACACAGAAAGGAAGCAACTGCCTGCCTGATGTGGGAGGCTGAACGGATGTAGTCTGCAGAAATCAGAGGCCGTTCCCAGCAGGCGTTTTTCAATGCATCCATATCAACCTGATAAGAGGCGCAGCGTTCCTGAATTTTTGCCCATCCTTCTTCGTGGGATCGATAGGAAAATACATGCCCAAATAGCAGGTAGCCAATGGTGATATTGCCAAGGACGAGAGGGATGATGCTTTCTGTCAGTCCGGCATGGCATTCATAGGTGTAAGGGGTATGCCGCCTCTGGGAAGTTCTGCAGGCATCTGCGTCACATTTGACGCATTTCTGCTTCGCGGCTTTATCTGTCCGCAGCAGCCGGCAGATGGGGGCAATCGGTTCCGGATATGCTGCCAGCTCATGGAATGTTTCATCAAAGACCGTGATTCGGATTTGAGTAATCCTGTAAAAGTCCTGAAGCAAGGAATTTAATTTTGTAAGGTTGTAGGTTGAAATCATAAAGCGCCTCTGCGTTCGTTCGGTTCCCGGACAAATCCTGTCAGTTGTTCTATTATTCTATCATTTCTGCGGACAAAATCAAAGTAAAAAAGACAAATCTCTATATATTCCGGCGTATGTTCTGTTTAAAATGAAAGGATAACAAAACGATATAAAAACAGGAGGGAAGGACATGGGCAGGAAATTAAGATTTGCACTGTATTTCGGAAACCGGGGTTTTATGCCTGCGGAGCTGATCGAGGGCGCCAGAGAGGATATGGCGAAGGCGGTTGCGGATGCAGGATATGATTACCTGATGATGGATCAGGAGGCCACGCGCTATGGGGCTGTGGAGACCAGGGAAGAAGGGAGGGTCTATGCAGCGTGGCTGAAATCCCATGAGGGCGAATATGACGGAGTAATTTTGAGCATGCCGATTTTTATTGATGAAAACGGCGCAATTACAGCGCTGCAGGATGCAGGCGTTCCGATTCTGATGCAGGCATATCCGGATGAGATCGGAAAGATGGATTTCAAGCACAGAAGGGATGCCTTTTGCGGAAAATTTTCTGTAACCGATGTGTTTGAACAGTATCAGGTGCCGTATACCGTTATGAAGCCCCATGTTGTTCATCCGCTGACAAAGGAATTTGCACAGAATCTGCATGATTTTGCGGCGGTCTGCCGGGTGGTAAACGGTATGAGGAGGTTTACGATTGGCTGTATCGGGGCCAGGACAACAGCTTTTAAAACGGTACGCTTTGATGAGGTTACAATGCAGAGACACGGAATCAATGTGGAATCTTTGGATCTGTCCGAGTTATTTGAATTTGTTCGCGCAAAATCAGAGGATGATGAAAAAGTGGTTCAAAAAAAGCTGGTTTTGGAAAATTATGCGGACTTTTCCAATGTTCCGGAGGATAAAAAAAGTATGCTGGCAAAGATCAGCGTGGTAATTGATGAATATATAGAAGCGTATCATTTAGACGCAATTGCCCTGCGCTGCTGGAATGAGATGGAGACGTATCTGCGAGTATGTCCATGTGTACTGATCAGCGAGTTCAATGACAGGGGAATTGCAGCGTCCTGTGAGATTGATATGTGCTCCGCTATTACCATGCATGCCCTTAAACTTGCAACGGAGGGCCCGGCGGCATGTCTTGACTGGAACAACAACTATGGAGAGGCTCCGGATAAGGTGATTCTGTTCCACTGTGGTTCCGCCGCCCAAAAGCTGATGCAGGATAAGGGACATGTGACCTCTCACAAGATGTTTGACAAAGGGGACCCCGGAAGCGGCTGGGGAACCAACGAGGGACGGATTGCCGCTTTTCCGATGACATATTCCAACTGTAAAACCGAGAACGGTAAAATTACGATCTATTTTAGCGAAGGCGAATTTACGGATGACCAAATTGAGGCGGCATATTTTGGATGTGCAGGCGTGGCCAGGATAGAGGATTTGCAGGAAAAGCTGCTCCGCCTTGCAAGAGGCGGCTTCAAGCATCATACGACTGTGGCGCGGGGGCATGTGAAGGCAATCCTGGAAGAAGCCTTCCGGTATTATCTTGGATACGATGTGGTTTCCATCGACGGGTAAAACAGGAAAGGCATAGAACCGGAAAGCGATGTCCGGTAATTGTGAAAGATAAGAGGTAGAGACGTGAAAATAGCAGGATTGGATATAGGGACGACCGGATGCAAACTGACGGTTTTTGATCAGGATGGCAGTTGTCTGGATCAGGCGTATCAGGATTATCCGGTCAGGCGCCAAAGCAGCGGTCATGAGATCGATGCAGAGGCGGTCATGGACGGCGTGTTTTCCGCGATGGAAGCCATAGGGGCAAGGCAGCCGGATATTGCCGGAATCGGCGTTGCCAGCTTTGGAGAAACTTTTGTTCTTGCCGATGAAAACGGTATGCCGCTTCATCCGGCAATGCTTTATACGGACCCGAGGGGGAAGGAGGAATGTGCAGAGCTGGAGGAAAAGATCGGCCGGGAGAGAATAGCAAATATTACAGGGACTAAGCCTCATGAAATGTACAGTATTTCCAAGATGATGTGGATGAAGCGCCATAAGCCGGAGATCTTCTCCAAAGCAAAGCATATTTTTCTGATGGAGGACTTTGTGGTATTCCGGCTGACCGGCTCCGCACAGATTGATTATTCGCTTGCGGCGAGAACCATGGCATTTGATATCCGTACGCTTGACTGGAGCGGGGAAATATTTGCCTGTGCGGGAATTGACAGAGCTTTGATGTCAGGGACGGTTCCGCCCGGACCCGGGCCTGGCATCCAAGGTCGGGGCATTCCCGGCCCGGCCAATTTTTGCCCGCGGCCGGGCCGCGGG
>VSNE01000355.1 GCA_009774155.1 Lachnospiraceae bacterium | reverse complement strand
GTATATAGAGGTGAGATTTGCTCCTTTGTCCTCTGTAAATGAGCGTTTGAGCTGCAGGCAGGCGGTGGAGGCGGTGCTGAAGGGGCTGGCAGAGGCAAAAGAGCAGTGTCATGTATCATATAATGTGATTGTCTGTGCCATGCGCCATCATCCGCAGGAGGACAGTCTGGCTATGATGAAGGTATGCCGGGGAATCTGCGCGGTGGATCTGGCCGGGAATGAAGCCGCATTTCCTATGAAGGATTTCAGAAATTTGTTTGCGGAGGCAAAAAAGCTCGGATTTCCGTTTACAATCCACGCCGGAGAGTGCGGAAGGGTGGAAAATGTACTGGAGGCAGTAGAATGCGGGGCCTCCAGAATCGGTCATGGGATTGCCCTTCAGGGGCATCCTGAGGCTATGAAAGTCTGCGCGGATAAAAGGATAGGCATTGAGATGTGCCCTACCAGCAATCTGCAGACCCATGCGGCGGACAGGAAAATCTATCCTATCCGGGAATTTATGGATGCGGGTCTGTGCGTCACGCTGAATACGGACAACCGTACTGTAAGCAATACGAGCATAACAAAAGAAATGCTGTTCGTACAGCGCAGCTGCGGAATTACAGACGGGGAGCTTAAGCGCTTCCAGCTCCATGCCGTAGACGCTTCTTTTGCAGATGATCAGGAAAAGCAGGAGCTGTGGAAATTATGGAGGGAATCGTCGTAATCTTAAAATCTATCTTTTATTTTTGTTGTAAAGATGATAAGATAGGTATAGATTCGGCGTACTGTGCGCCGGACAGGCGAAAGCCAGAAAAGAAAAAGGAGAGAAACATATGAAAAAGAAAATGGTAGCGGTATTACTGTCTGCAGCTATGGCGGCAGCTATGACTGCATGTGGAGGCGGATCTTCTAAGGAAGAAGCTCCTGCTCCGGCTGAAACGTCGGAAACAGAGGAAGGAGAAGAGTCAGAGGCGGAAGCGCCGGCAGAGACATCGGAGGCTTCCGGCGGAGAATTTAAAGTGGGCCTGATTACAGATGTGGGAGGCGTTAATGACGGTTCCTTCAACCAGTCCTCCTGGGAAGGACTTCAGAGGGCCATGGACGAGCTTGGCATTGAGGCAAACTATCTGGAATCTGCAACGGATGCAGACTATGTGCCGAATATTGAGACCTTTGTGGACGAAGACTACGACCTGATTATCAGCGTGGGATATATGCTGGCGGATGCGACTAAAACTGCCGCGGAGGCAAACCCGGACTGCAGGTTTGCAATTATCGATGATGCTTCTATCGATCTGGATAATGTAACCTGTCTGATGTTCAGACAGGAACAGGCTTCCTATCTGGTAGGCTATGTGGCCGGCCTGATGACCGAGAGCAACAATATCGGATTTGTAATCGGTATGGCAAATGAGACCATGAACCAGTTCGGCTACGGTTACTGTGCAGGCGCGATTGACGCGAATCCGGACATCAAGATTCAGCAGTATAATGCGAACTCTTTTGCTGATTCTGCAACCGGCAAGACCAATGCCAATTCTGCCATCACCAACGGCGCTGATATTGTGTTCCATGCCGCAGGCGCAACGGGACTCGGCGTTATTGAGGCATGCCAGGAGGCCGGAGTTTATGCAATCGGCGTGGACAGCGACCAGTCCAGCATCGCTCCGAATACAATCATCACCTCTGCAATGAAGAGAGTGGACAATGCAGTATACGATACCGTAAAAGCCCTGATCGAAGGAACTCTGGAAAGCGGCATCCATACTTACGACCTGTCCGTAGGCGGCGTGGATATCGCACCGACCCAGGATCTGCTTCCGGCAGAGGTGATCTCCGCAGTGGAGGAGATAAAAGCTAAAATCATCAGCGGTGAGGTAACGGTTCCTTCTAATAAGGAAGAGTTTGAAGCAGCTTACGGCGACGTATACGAGCTGGATTAATCAAAGATCTGCCGGCGGGGGACAAGCCTTCGCCGGCGGTCAGACAGAGGGCGGATTGTCCTTGAAAAGCCGGGAAGAGAGCTGCAGCTTCTCAAGGAGAGTGCGCCGCACATCTTAGTTTAGAGACAAAGGAGGTAGGGGAAAAGGTGGGAAAGGTAAGCCATATGGATGAGGATACGATCGTGATCCGCATGAAGGATATTGTAAAAAAATTCGGTGACTTTACTGCTAATGACCACATTAACCTGACAGTACACAAGGGGGAAGTACATGCAATTTTAGGGGAAAACGGAGCAGGAAAAAGTACGATGATGAATGTGCTGTGCGGACTGTACAAGCCCACAAGCGGTCACATATTCATCAATGAAAAGGAGGTTCAGTTTTCAAGTCCCAAGGATGCCATTGATATCGGGATCGGTATGGTGCACCAGCATTTTATGCTGATTCAGCCTTTTACGGTGACTGAGAATATTATCCTTGGCATGGAGCCGGTAAAGGGCCTGGTGGTGGATAGGGAGGCTGCCCGGAAAAAAGTGCTGGAGCTTTCAGAGCGCTACAATATGAAGGTGGACCCGGATGCGAAGGTGGAGGATATCTCTGTGGGAATGCAGCAGAGGGTGGAAATACTGAAGGTTCTCTACCGGGGCGCGGATACATTGATTCTGGATGAGCCGACCGCATCCCTGACTCCCCAGGAAATCGAAGGGCTGATGGAGATTATTGAGAATCTGACGGCAGACGGGAAGAGCGTTATTTTGATTACCCACAAGCTGAAGGAGATTACGGCATCCTCCTACAACTGCACAATCATCCGCCAGGGAAAATATATCCGTACGGTAAAGGTGGATGAAGTAAATGAAAATGATCTGGCTGCCATGATGGTAGGGCGGGACGTGTATTTCAAGGTGGAGAAAAAGGAGATGACTCCGGGT
>VSNE01000354.1 GCA_009774155.1 Lachnospiraceae bacterium | reverse complement strand
CAGCTATGTGGAACTGGACGGAGATACGGCAAAAAATCCGGAAGCATTTGAGGCAATTATCCGCTGTATGAAAGAGAGCGGCATCGGCTACGGCTCTGTCAACCATCCGGTAGACCGCGACCCGGTCTGCGGCTACACGGGAGTCATTGACGATGTATGTCCAAGATGCAAAAGGCGGGAGGGAGAACCCGTATCCGTGGAGCTTTTGAATGAGCTTCGTAAAAAATACCCTGATATTCCGGTATATTTGGACCCAAACCATTAAAAATATTATTTATATTTCAGGAGGAAATGACTATGGCAGGAAAATTAACAGTACAGAACGGACAGGTAGGAGAGAATGTAAAATTCGACCGTATCCGCCGCATTACCGGATATCTGGTAGGAACCACCGACCGCTTTAATAACGCAAAGCGCGCGGAGGAGAGAGACCGCGTAAAACACAGCCTGTCCTGAGGAGTGCAAAAATGAACTTCCAGACAGAAAGGAAACCGCTTCGCATCGCAGAGACAGTTCCCGAATCTATTGTGGATGGTCCCGGAATCCGGTACGTGATTTTTACTCAGGGCTGTCCTCATGGCTGCCCGGGCTGCCACAATCCTCAGACCCATGATTTTTCGGGGGGAAGGGATGCAGATATGAAAGAGATCCTTGCACAGATTTCCGGCAACCCTCTTATATCGGGCGTTACATTTTCTGGGGGAGAGCCGTTTATGCAGGCAGAAGCGCTGGCTCCTATCGGGGAGGCCGTCAAAAAGCAGGGAAAAAATCTGATGATTTACACGGGATTTCTTTTAGAGGAGTTACAGAAAATGGAGGTTCCGGGAGTTCAACGGCTTCTGGAGCTGGCAGATATCCTTGTGGACGGCCCGTTTCTGCTGGAACAGAGGGATCTGACGCTTCCATACCGGGGAAGCGCAAATCAGCGGGTTATTGATCTTGCCAAAACCCGGGAAACGGGAAGGCTTACACTGTACCGGAGTGACTACGAGGATTTATAAACGATCCTATAACGGATAAAAGCTCCCCTGTCTCTGTTTTCATTTTGAAAAGGAGACAGGGGAGCTTTTATCTGCTTTAATCAGCCGCAGAAAAGAATTTCTTTATGCCGAACAGCGCCAGACAGAGCAGGGCCAGAGAGATGATCAGTATCGCCCATGGATTCCGAATGAATCCGGCAATGCAGTAGCCTGCAAAGGACACGCCTGCAACCAGCATCGCATAGGGAAGCTGGGTAGATACGTGATTGATGTGATCACACTGCGCGCCGGCGGAAGCCATGATTGTAGTATCGGAAATAGGAGAACAGTGGTCTCCGCATACAGCGCCTGCCAGACAGGCCGCAATAGTGATAATCAGAAGATTTCCGGGAAGGTTGATTCCCACCACAATCGGAAGCAGGATGCCGAAGGTTCCCCATGAAGTACCGGTAGAAAATGCCAGGAAAATTGCTACCAGGAATACAATCGCCGGGAGCATGCCTGTAAGCCCGGCTGCGCTTCCTTCAAAAATACCGCTGACATATTCCGCAGCTCCCAGCTTTCCGGTCAGACTGGATAAGGTCCATGCAAAGGACAGAATCAGAATGGGGCTGATCATGGCCTTGAAGCCTTCGGGAAACGCATCCATGCAGTCTTTAAAGGACAGCACCCTGCGGCATATGTAGAAGAGGATTGTGACAAGCAGCGCCGCTGCGGAGCCCATGGAAAGCCCAAGAGGAGCGTCGCAGTTTGCAAATGCATTCACAAAGCTTTCACCCTCGAAGAAACCGCCGGTATAGATCATGCCTGCGATGCAGCATCCAATCAATACCGCCACCGGAAAGGCCAGATCAATCACCTTTCCTTTTTCCGAAATGGCGTCGAAGGAGCCGTCATCCGCCACTTTGGTGCCGGAAGTAAATAAATCGCCGTTTTTTGCATTGTCCTCATGCTTTTTCATCAGTCCGAAATCAATATCAAATACGGTGATGATGATAATCGTTGCAATTGTAAGCAAAGAGTACAGATTATACGGAATTGCACGGATAAACAGGGACAGTCCGTCCTCGCCTTCCACCACGCCGGCCACCGCGGCGGCCCAGGAAGAAATAGGAGCAATCATACAGACCGGAGCCGCGGTGGCGTCGATCAAATATGCCAGCTTTGCCCGGGATACATTGTGCTTGTCAGTAACCGGCCGCATAACGCTTCCGACTGTCAGACAGTTAAAATAGTCGTCCACAAAAATCAGCACGCCCAGGGCAAAGGTCGCCAGAAGGGTTCCTTTTCTCGATTTGATCTTTTCCTCCGCCCACTTTCCGTAAGCGGCGGAACCGCCCGCTTTGTTCATTAATACGACAATCGTTCCGAGAATGACAAGGAAGATTAAGATCCCCACATGAGAGCTGTCAGCTAAGGAAGCAATAAAGCCTTCATTGAACATGGTTGTGTAAGCTGTTACCACATGGAAGCCTGTACAGAACAAAGCTGCTGTCACAATACCCACAAACAGGGAGCTGTAAACCTCTTTGGTAATCAGCGCCAGGATAATCGCCACAAGGGGCGGCACCAGAGACCAGAAAGTTGCATACATAACATTTTCCCACCTAATGAAATTATTTCTGTAAAAATCCAAAAGAAAAAGCCATGGCACGCACAACGCCCATGACTCCATTTCATTCGTTCATAAATGATAGCGCTCCACATGTCTGTGACAGTGTACAGCATCTTCTGCTGAACCCCAGCAAAGCGCCTTCAGGCAGGAGCCTTACTTCGGCGGACAATCTGTTCGCCTTACCCGGGATGCCTGTCCCTCCATGGATAAAGCTACTGGTAGTGGCCGCGCCTCTATCTTTTCTTATTTACAGATATTTATAGCC
>VSNE01000353.1 GCA_009774155.1 Lachnospiraceae bacterium | reverse complement strand
GATATCTTCTATGCTATGATAAAAACATAAAGAGCAAATCCATAAGAAAAGAGGAATTGATTATGCCAACAGGATGTAGAATCAGAAGAAATTTTGAGAGACCCAAAAAAGAGCTTGTTGAGGCATTCCGCGGATTACCGGTAGCGAATATCGACGACTGTATGGGAAGAATTGCAGCAGTAGATGCATGTATCTGTCCGCTGAATCCCAGCGTACGTCTTCTGGGAACGGCATTTACTTTACGTGCTCCGGCCGGTGATAATCTCATGTTTCATAAAGCGCTGGATATGGCGCAGCCGGGAGATGTTCTTGTACTTGCAAACGGCGGAAGCATGAGCCGTTCCCTGTGCGGAGAGATTATGAGCAACTATGCAAAGAGCAGAGGTCTGGCAGGCATTATCATCGACGGATGCGTCCGTGACAGCGCTGCGCTTGCCAGACTGGATTTCCCGGTATATGCAAAAGGCGTTACCCCGAACGGCCCGTATAAGAACGGCCCGGGAGAGATTAATTTCCCGGTATCCTTTGCGGGACAGGTGATCTGCCCGGGCGATATTCTGGCGGGAGACGCCGACGGTATTCTGGTAATCAAACCGGAAGAGGCGGAGGAACTGGCGGCCCGGGCGAAGGAGGTTCATGTAAAAGAGGCGGGGCAGTTAGATGGTATCCTTACAGGCAAAGGCTGGTCCCGCCCATGGGTGGATGAAATTTTGGATGAGATCGGTGTTGGATACATAGACTAAAGGAAAATAAAGGGCGGTGAAGCATGGGAAAAGTAACAATCCGGTATGCCGGAGACAGAGCGGTTCTGGCAGAATTTGAAAATGAAATCAGCATAGAAGTGAATTCCAAGGTGCGTTCCTTAAAATTTTCCCTGGAACAGCAGCCATTTCCGGGGATGAAGGAGCTGATCCCTGCTTATCGTGCGCTGCTGATTCAGTATGACCCGATAATAATAAGAAGCGCCGGAGTGATTGCGCAGGTACGGGAACGGCTGGAAAATTTGTCAGAGGTCCGTCTTCCAAAAGCGGTTGTGACGGAGATTCCGGTCATTTATGAAAAGGAATTTGCCGGGGATATTGAAGAGATTGCACGTCTGGAAAACAAGTCTGTGGAAGAGATCATCAGAATTCACAGCCAGAGCGATTACTTCGTGTATATGCTTGGATTTGCGCCGGGACATCCTTATACGGCCCGGTTTGAGAATCCGTTCTCTTTTAAAAGGAGAGAAACGCCGCGGGTCAGGATTCCCGGCGGCAGCATAGTGGTTCAGCTTGCCTTAAGCGATATCATTCCTTTTGACCAGCCCTGCGGATGGAATATCATCGGTACGACGCCGATTCTGGCATGCGATTACAGGAAAAAGAATCCTTTCCTTTTAAAAGCAGGACAGTGGATACGCCATATTCCAATCGGAAGGGAAGAATATCTGGATATTAAGCGTCAGGCAGAGCTTGGAGAATATATCTGCAGAACCTATGAGAAAGAGGTGTAATCCATGGGAATGAGGATTGAAAACGGCGGTATCCTGACGACCGTGCAGGACGGCGGACGGTTCGGATATGAACAGTTCGGGGTTTCGCCGTCGGGGCCGATGGATATGCGGGCAATGAATACCGCGAATATTTTGGTGGGGAATCATATGAATGAGTCCTGCCTGGAAATGACGATTATGGGGCCCCAGATCCGGTTTACCGGAAACGCGGTGATTGCCCTGACAGGAGCCGATATGAAGCCGGCAATAAACGGAAGGACTGTGAGCATGTATCGGGCGGTTGCCGTACAGTCCGGCGATGTGCTGAGGCTTGGGACGGCACAGAGCGGATGCCGCGCGTATCTGGCGGCGGCAGGAGGTCTGGATATACCGGAACTGATGGGAAGTAAATGTACTATGGTCGGAAACGGGTTCGGCGGCTACAGGGGCAGAAAGCTTCAAAAGGACGATGAGATTGGATTTGTAAAAAATGTGTCCGTGCTTCCGAATATGCAGGCAAGATGGGCGCTTCCTGACAGATATCAGGCCGGAGAGCATGTTCTGAGGGTGATTATGGGACCGCAGGACGACATGTTTACAGAAAAAGGCATTAACAGCTTTCTTGGCGGAGCTTACAAGGTTGGGCAGGAGTTTGACCGTATGGGATATCGTCTGGAAGGTCCTGTAATTGAACATAAAGAGGACGGCAACATCATTTCGGACGGCGTTGTGACAGGTTCCG
Organism: Lachnospiraceae bacterium; assembly: GCA_009774155.1. Taxonomy (GTDB): domain Bacteria; phylum Bacillota; class Clostridia; order Lachnospirales; family Lachnospiraceae; genus Hominiventricola. The sequence continues at coordinate 657 of VSNE01000353.1, read as the reverse complement.
TCCAGGTGCCGACTGCCGGCCGGCCGATCGTCATGCTGGCGGAGCATCAGACCATAGGGGGATATACGAAGATTGCAACCGTGATTACGGTGGACCTTCCGGTGATCGGCCAGTGCAGGGCCGGGGATGCAATTCGTTTCCGGGCCGTGACAGTCGATGAAGCGCAAAAGCTGTATGAGGCTTACTATCAGGAGATGGAGGCGCTTCAGAAGAGGATGGAGACGCCGTCTGCTTATCTGCCGCCGCGGAATTTTACAGTGACAATCGGTGAGAAGGTATATCAGGTTCAGGTGGAGGAAAGAGAGGAGTAAGAAATGTATCAGGTGGATTTGAACAGCGATATGGGGGAAAGCTTCAGCGTATATCAGATCGGCAGAGATGCGGAGGTGATTCAGTATGTAACCTCCGCCAATGTGGCATGCGGCTTCCATGCGGGAGATCCGATGGTCATGGATAAGACCGTGAAGCTGGCAAAGCAGAACGGCGTGGCAGTCGGCGCGCATCCGGGATATCCGGACCGTCAGGGCTTCGGAAGAAGAAAGATGGCTTTATCCCCGCAGGAAATCAAGAATGATATGAAATATCAGATCGGCGCGCTCTGGGCGTTCGTAAGAAGCGAAGGCAGGAAGCTTCAGCATGTGGCCCCCCACGGGGCGC
>VSNE01000352.1 GCA_009774155.1 Lachnospiraceae bacterium | reverse complement strand
AAAAAGTGGGGGATTTTAATAAAAAAGGAATCTGAAAGTCTGATATATACGGGCTTAAAGATTCCGAGAGATTATATTTTATTTTTAAGGAGGATGAAAAATTGAAAAGGAAAATGATCAACATGCTTCTGTGTGCAACAATGGCTGTTTCTATGGTTGGCTGCGGCGGAGGCAGCAATTCAAATGATGCGCCTGCCAGCGCGCCGGCAGAATCTGAGGCACCGGCTTCTGAAGGAGCAGAAGCCCCGGCAGAAGGCGAAGCTGCTTCCGGCGGCGGAGCTCTGGAGGCGTTTACTCCGGCAGACGGTTCCGCAGTAGCAGTAAATTCTATCTATAAACCGGCCGCAGATCCGTCTGACTGGACCATTGCCGTTGTCGTTAAGGATTCTTCCAATGGCTGGTTCGTCCGTATGGAGGAGGGCGTTAAGCAGTTTGCAAGCGATTATGGTATCAATGCATACCAGAAGGGCCCGGTGGCAACGGATGCAGCTCAGCAGGTTGAGGTTATTGAGAACCAGATCAATCAGGATATTGATGCGATCTGTGTCGTACCGGTAGATCCTGCTACCTGTGATACCGTATTACAAGATGCAAAGGATAAAGGAATCAAGGTTATCTGCCATGAGGGTTCCAGCGCAAACTGCGATATCGATCTGGAAGCATTCTCCAACGCAGGCTACGGCGCTTACATCATGGATAATCTGGCAGAGGCGATGGGTGAGGAAGGTACTTACGTGACGATGGTAGCTCATCTGACCAACGCATCTCAGAATGAGTGGGCAGACGGCGCGGTGGCACGTGCAGAAGAGGCTTATCCGAATCTTGTGAATCTGGAAGCTTCCCCAAGAGTAGAATCCGAGAACAACTCCGAGAGAGCATACGAGGTGGCAAAAGAAGTTCTGAAAACTTATCCTGAAGTAAAGGGCTTTGTAGGAACCTCTTCCATGGATACTCCTGGTATCGCCCGTGCGATTGATGAGCTTGGTCTGAACGGAAAAGTATTTGTATGCGGCACCGGTATGCCGAATGAATGCCGCGAGCTGATCAAATCTGGTTCCATCTATTCCGCACAGCTTTGGGACCCGGCTGAGGCTGGCTATGCAATGTGCGTAATGGCTACTATGATGCTGGATGGACAGACAATCGGCGCAGGCTCTGACCTTGGCCTTGCTTCTTATTCTGACATGATCGTCAATGCAGATAACAGCAATATTGTCGAAGGCGCCGGCTGGATTTCTCTGAAGGCAGACAATGTAGACAATTATAATTTCTAATTTGATTATTATTACAGAGGGTTTATAGGGATCATTTAGATATCACCGTACCGTGCTGTGCGGTGATATCTTTTCTAGCAGGAAGGAATGGTTGGGAGGCAAAGGTATGTCCGATTACATTATTAGAGCAAAAGGAATCAAGAAATACTTTGGCGGTGTAAAGGCATTGGATGGTGTGGATCTGGAGATCAAAAAGGGTGAGGTGCACTGTCTTGCAGGAGAAAATGGGTGTGGAAAATCTACAATCATCAATGTAATCTCCGGTTTTTACACTCCGGACGGCGGCGAGCTTGAAATCGATGGTGTTTCTTATCCGAAGATGACTCCCCAGCAGTCGATCGCTGCAGGGATACAGGTTATTTATCAGGATTTGTCCGTATTTCCAAATCTGACGGTTATGGAAAATCTGGCTCTGAATATGGAGCTGGCAAGCGGGAAAAAATTTGTCAGTAAAAAAAGGTTCCGGGAAATTGCAAAAGAGGCGGTAGCCAAAATTAATTTTGAAATTGATCTGGATGAAAAAGTAGAAAATCTATCCGTTGCAGATAAACAGTTAATCGCAATCAGCCGGGCGCTTTTAAATAATGCAAAGCTGATCATTATGGATGAGCCCACAACGGCGATCACGAAAAAGGAAGTTCGCGCCCTGTTCAATGTCATCCGCGATCTCCAGAAGCAGAATATCGCGATTCTGTTCGTATCCCACAAGCTGGACGAGGTGTTCGAGATCGCAGAGAGATTTACGATCTTCCGCAATGGAAAGAACACAGGCGCAGGGGATGCATCCGAACTTACACAGGAAAAATTCACTTATTATATGACCGGACGCGAAATCAAGGAGACACCGTTTATTTACGAAGAAAAACCGGGCGCCCAGAAGGTTCTGGAAATAAAAAACCTGAATCTGAAAAATGGTTTCAAAAATGTAAACCTTTCTCTGGGGGAGGGCGAGATCCTCGGCATCACCGGTCTGCTTGGGTCCGGACGTACAGAGCTTGTGCAGGCGCTGTTCGGTTATCACAAGGCAGATTCCGGAGAAATCTATATCCGGGGAAATAAGGTGGAAATCAATACCGTAAAAGACGGAATTAAAAACGGAATCGGTTATGTTCCGCCTGAACGAATCGTAGAAGGTGTATTTCTGCCCCAGTCCATCAAGGAGAATATCTCCATCGAAAAATGGGATGAATGGGCAGGACCTCTTGGTGTCATGAATGACAAGAAGATCGAAGAAGTCGTGAATGAATGGGTGGAAAAGCTTCATATCAAGCTTCACGATATCAACGATCCAATGAATACGCTTTCCGGCGGAAATCAGCAGAAATGTGTTCTGGCAAAGTGGCTGATACTGGATCTGAATGTGCTGATCCTGAACGGACCCACAGTTGGAGTGGATATCGGCGCCAAATTTGACATCTATGAGCTGGTCAAAAAACTTGCGGCAAATGGCCTGTCCGTTATCATCATTTCAGATGATATACCGGAGATTTTATCCAACTGCAACCGTGTTGTCGTCATGCGCCGGGGCGAGATCGTAAAAGAAGGCCTGACCAAAGATATGGACGAAGCAAGTCTTGCAGAATTTGCGGTTGCAGATTAAGG
>VSNE01000351.1 GCA_009774155.1 Lachnospiraceae bacterium | reverse complement strand
CCCGGGATAATTTTTCAGTTCCTTTTCAAAAGAACTTTTATCATAGCTTTTGGAATCATAGAAAAGTATTTTCATTGTAATATGCCTCCTTACAAGGGTACTTGTTATTCGCTGTCTGCTTTTCGTTAGCATACCCAATGAGTAAAAAAATTATGAAAATTCTTCAGGTCCGGCGGCAGGCGTATCCGTAACCGGACGAATGATGACTCCGTTGACTTCCACCTGGTCATCGATTTGAATCAGCAGATAGGAGCGGCCGTCAATGATGCGGGTCTCCAGAAGAGCCGCTTTTTCCGGACTGACTTTGACGATAACATCCGGGGTACGGACCTCCATCGTTTTTGTGCTGGTCAGATTTGTGGCCAGAAATTCTGTCTTTTCCCCGGCCGTGATGTCAAACTGTTCTTCAAAATGTTCCATGGTTTCTTCGGACACACCGCTTTGGAGCAGAAGATTTTTGACCTCCGGCTTAGTAAGGGTCGGGGGATCGGGCAGATCCTTTTTTTCCTCGATCAGTTCATTCAGATTTTCGTGGATATTTACAACAGTTTCATAGTCGCAGGATTCTCCCAGCGCTTCTGTCAGGAGCTCCTGAAAGGTTTCCTTTTGTCCTCTGGCGGAAAGAGGAGTCTGGCAGCCGAAAAATTCCTCCATCAATGCAGGCTGGAGCGCTTCCGGATTTTTAGTGTAATACAGCATGCTATGTAGATCTGTGTTCCGGTCGTTGAATGCCGGGAACAGGAATCCGGCCTCCGGCGCTTCCACCAGCCAGTCGCGGTTCCGGTCCTCAATACTGTTCTTTTCTGCGTTATAGCATAGTCCTGCTTTGGAGAGCTTTACCGGGCATATGCTGCAGAGCAGATATTCGTAAGTGTCATCAGAGGCATCAAACAGCTCCGTGCCGTCCTCTGCCCTGCGGGGAATATCATAGGCAGCATGGATTAGGATAATATAATAGTTTTCGCCGTAGGAGTAGCTGTGAATTATTTTTTCGTAGAATTCTTCCAGCAGGGCATCGTCGGTAAGCCGACTGCCCAGGAGCTTTAAAAGCCATGCCTGGGTGCCGTCCGGCATTTCCTGTTCCAGAGGAAATTCCATGTTCAGCAGATTTTTTCCGACGGTTCCGGAAAGAGTTTTGCGGAAAATCTCGTAGTACTTAAATATCTCTTCTTCCGGGAGGGAAAGGAATGCCTCCTTCAGCTCTGTGCGGATCTGCTTATCCGCGTCTACATAGCATCCGCAGATACGGGTGATGGCACAGTTTTCATTTGTGAACTGTTTTCTGATCTCAAGGGTTTCTTTCTTATTCATAAGCCTCTTCCGTTTCTATTAAATTTTGCAGCCGCTGTTCCTGATAAAGCAGCCGCCTGCACCTATTATAATACAGAAAAAGCAGATTTGGAAAGAAAAGGTTCGGCAGATTGTACATAAGCTGTATATGTTTTTCGTGAAATGGTCAAAAGGCATGTTTTAGATTGCCCAAATATACAAAGGAATATGAAAATGTTTGTTGGATGCTTCTATGGTCAAACAAAAGAAAAAAAGGTATACTTTACAACAGATAGAAGAAGAACGTAATGATATGGAAAGGAGCCCCACATGGCAAGTATTTCTTTAAAAAACATTTGTAAAAAATATCCGAACGGATTTGAAGCAGTGAAAAATTTCAATATGGAAATTGAGGACAAGGAGTTTATTATCTTCGTAGGACCGTCCGGATGCGGAAAATCCACTACTCTTCGTATGGTTGCAGGACTGGAGGATATCAGCTCCGGCGAGCTTCTTATCGACGGCCGTCTGGTAAACGACGTGGAGCCGAAGGATCGGGATATTGCAATGGTATTCCAGAATTATGCACTGTATCCCCATATGACTGTATATGATAATATGGCGTTTGCCCTGAAGCTTCGTAAAACTCCGAAGGAAGAGATTGATAAGATGGTTCGGGACGCGGCTAAGATTCTTGACCTTGAGAAGCTGCTGGATCGTAAGCCGAAGGCATTATCCGGAGGTCAGAGACAGCGTGTTGCTATGGGACGTGCAATTGTCCGTAATCCGAAAGTATTCCTGATGGATGAGCCGCTGTCCAACCTGGATGCAAAGCTTCGTGTTCAGATGAGAACGGAGATTTCCAAACTGCATCAGAGACTGGGCACTACTATTATCTATGTTACCCATGACCAGACAGAGGCTATGACTCTTGGAACCAGGATTGTAGTTATGAAGGACGGCGTGGTGCAGCAGATCGATTCCCCGCAGAATCTGTATAATGCTCCGGCAAACCTGTTCGTTGCAGGCTTTATCGGTTCTCCGCAGATGAATTTTGTGGATGCGGTATGCCAGGTGAACGGAAAGAAAGTAAATCTGAAGGTTGGACCTTACAGCATCGCTCTTTCCGAGCAGAAATCCAAGGCCCTGATCGACGGCGGATATGCAGGAAAAACGGTTGTTATGGGTATTCGTCCGGAGGATGTGTATGATTCTGACGAAATGCTCGAGAAATATTCCGGCAGTGTAATCGAAGCCAAGATTAATGTATACGAGCTGTTAGGAGCCGAGGTTTATTTGTATTTTGATCTGGAGGGCGCTAATATGACTGCAAGAGTCAGCCCGACTACAACCGCCAGAACAGGTGATTCTGTTAAATTTGCGCTGGATGTGGAAAAGATTCATGTGTTTGACAAGGAGACTGAGCTTACGATTGTCAACTAAGCTTAATGAACAGGCGCCGCGAAAGCGGCGCTTGTTTGTATATACAGAGTATGGAAAAGGACGAGTGAGAAGCGGTTGCTTTTTACCCGTCTTTTTCTATGCTCTTAACAGCTTCAGATGATATAGTTATTAAAAAATTCCGGTATTATAGTTTTCCGATAGCGC
>VSNE01000350.1 GCA_009774155.1 Lachnospiraceae bacterium | reverse complement strand
GCGCATGAAGCTTTGCCGTATACAGAAGAACAATGCTCAACTTCGGCTCTCCGGATACCTTATAACGGACTCTGTAAAACCCTGGATTGTCCATAGGCTCCACACCCGCATCAATCCCCTGCCGTTTCAGATGGGCTTCCACCGCCCTCCTGCCGGCCTCATATGCATAGGTTTTGCTCTCCGGATTCGCCGCTGTAGATTCTGTATGACACCTCCAATGGTACAGCACCTTGGAAATATGTCCGATTTTCTCCGCATGTTCACTGCAGCGCAGGATAAAATCATAGTCCTGGGCGCCGTCAAATTCCTCCTGATAGTCCCCCACTGCTTTTGCCAGCTCCCGCTTTACAACCAGCAGATGGCAGATATAATTGTTGCTCCTCAAAAGCTCCGGATTGAAATCCGGTTTAAAATGAGGCTGAAAAAAAGTCCCGGAATCAAATGTGACCTTATCCTCATCCGTATAAAGCATGTCGGTATCGGGATGCTCCTGCAGCCATTTTACCACTTCAAAAAGCGCATGCTCCTCCAGCAGATCATCATGATCCAAAAGCGCTATATAATCTCCCGACGCCATGGCAATCGCCGCATTTGTATTTCCGGAAATCCCCAGATTCTCAGGCAGCTTTCTGTAGAGCACTCTGTAATCCTGCTGTACATACTCCTGAATCACCTCTTCCGCAGAAGATACCACCCCGCTGCCATCCGCAAGACAAAGCTCCAGTCTTCCATATGTCTGTCCCAAAACAGATTCTATCATTTCCCGAAGAAAGCCTTCCGGCGTACGGTAGACCGGCACTACAACACTGATCAGCGGCTCTCTGGAAAAACGGTGTTCTCTTTGCAGCTCCTTCTCACTCTGCGCCGGACGTCGGGATATCATCCACTCCTGATAATCCTTCTCCAGAAGGTTTCTGTCCATACGCTCCCGTATCTTCAGATATAATTTTGACATACCATAACTTTTCACATAGTGATAGCCACGTTTTGCATAACCCGAATTTACTGGTAAACTGACTTTTTTCATAGCGACCGACATCTTTCTTCTATATTAAAATGTAACTTCACCATCATGAGCAATCAGAGAAGCGGAAATCATGCCTTCTATAGCTGCCACCTCAGATACCAGGCCGCTCTCGTCCTTCACTCTCAGCTCCACAACCATGTCCAGCCGTCCCTTGGAAAGATTTCTGGATTTTACCTTATAGGCCTTTGCATATTTATCCACCACTTCCAGAATCTCATCCTCTCCGTCCATAACAGAGCTGTTGATCACAAGCATCATAGGCGTCTTTGCAACCGGAAGCAGATCCAGTACAAGAATACATACCGTAACGGCAACCGAAGTAATCAAAGCCACTTCGTACAGTCCCGCGCCGCAGATAATGCCGACGCTGATAGACCAGAACAGAAATACCAGATCCATCGGATCTTTGATTGCGGTACGGAAACGGATAATGGACAGCGCGCCCACCATACCAAGAGAAATCACCAGATTAGACTGCATAGCCAGAATAATGGCCGCCGTAATCAGCGACATGGCCGCCAGCGAAATGTTAAAATTTTTGGAATAGAACACTTTTCTCGTCACCAGCCTGTAAATAAAGAAAATATACAGGGCAAGCAGGGCGGTCATAAACAAGGTGGCCATAATTTTGGCGCTTGTAATATCCATACTGGTAAATCCCTCTAAAAATGATTTTTTAAATACGTCTTGAAATCCCATCTTATGTAATCTCCTTCTATTTTTTATAGCCATGAGCCGCATTCCGCCTAAAGCTTCGGCAGATTTCAGGCGCTCATTACAGATGATACTTCCTGCAAAGATAATATTTTGAAAATGCCGTCTGTCTCAGATTTTCCATCTGAACAGTCCGATAAATAAAATCGGGAAGATATTCATCGTATTTCACTTCCAGAATGTGCTGCCCGGCAGGCATAACCGGGCGCAGGGGAATCCTGTCCTCTAAAAATAAATCTACCCTTCCTGATGCCCGAATATTCTCATCCAGAGTAATTCTTACATTTCCCTGGGGGTAAATAAAGGGAACGCGGTCATATTCCACGATCACTTTTGGCATCATCAGAGCTGTCGCCATCATCAGACACAGCTTCTGGAGAATCGGCGGAGCATCCTTTGACAGCCTTGGCGGCTCTGCTTCCATCAGCAAACCGCACTGCTCCTTTGTCAGCGGGCAGGAAAGCTTCTGTGTCTTGCCCCGGACTTTTTTCTTAAGCTCCAAAGATATCCGGCTGCTGCTGTGGTTATAAATCCGGATACGAAACTTCTCCCGGGGATCGATTCCCGCCTCATTTTCCTTCAGACACCTGTCATAATAATCGTCAAAATACAGGCTCCTTATATTGTATACGCCTTCCCTTCCCGCATGGGAGTCCATAAACATCAATCCCGACAGCCTGATTTGGAGCATTTTAAGCTCTCCATAGGAACAAATATATTTAAATTCATGCCGATACTGGTTCTCCTTCAGAGAAGAATCAAATATTTTTGGCTCCATTTCATCACTCCAATTCTAATTCCTTATTGCCTGGTTCTGTATTAATTGATCCATAAAGGCCATTCTTCCTTTCATAAACAGCCTCATACTGTCATAATCCCCGTCATGGCTGCTTTCCGGCCATCTGGCTGCGTCGCGGGCAAAAGCGCCGGAATCCTGCACCAGATGAATGCACTGCTCCAGAAGCCTCTGCATATTGGCGTCTGACAGAATTCCCTTCCTTAATTCTTCCCACCTGTCTGCCGCCTTCTTACGGATATCTCCTGCATTTAATGACAGAAGCCGGTCCGCAAACGGCCACTGCAGATATTTTCGGGCACGCTCCGGCGCATATACCGTATACAGCATTTCTTCATTATCTGTATAGATA
>VSNE01000035.1 GCA_009774155.1 Lachnospiraceae bacterium | reverse complement strand
ACAGACTTACTTTTCAATGGCGCCCCGCGCCCTGTCCATTTATGGATATTTTCTTTATTTCATGTTATACTGATTTTAAAAGCGGAAGTAAAAAGTGATACTATATTAATTGTAAAAATTAGGAGGATGTATATGGTTTCAAATCGATTGCTTCAGGAGTGTCTGGAGGATTTTTCCAATATTATGCGCCTGTCTATGGCGTTATATGACAGAAACCGTACCTGCGTGGCGGGGGATGAGGAAAGCGAGCCGGAGGCAGATGTCTTTGAGACGTTCTGCGATTCGTCTGCGGATATGCAGGCTTTGGGAAACCGCTATCTGTTTAAAGTAGGAGAGGACGATATGGGATATATCCTGTCCGTCAGCGGCGGCTCCAAAGATGCTTATCCTATGGGGCAGCTTGCGGTATGCCAATTGGAGCGGATTTTGGAGATGGGCTACAGCCGGGAAGATCGGAACCAGTTTATTCATAACCTTTTACTGGACAATCTGCTTCCGGTGGATATCGTCAGTTATGCAAAGCAGATGCACATCGGTCCAGAAACCCGCTGGGCAGTGCTGCTTGTGGAGGGGGCAGGATGTGAGGCGTATGATATCCAGATGATTCTGAAAAACATTCTGATTAACCGTACCGGAGATTTTATTACTCCTATGGAGGAGAACAGCGTAGTTGTAGTCCGGCGTCTGGAAGAACGTGAAGAGCAGAAGGAGATGGAGGAACTGGCCCATGTGCTGTCGGATACGGTCAGCTCAGAAACTCTGTGCCGGGTACGTACTGCATGCGGAACGATTGCCGGGTCTTTAAAAGAGGTTTCCCGTTCTTATAAAGAGGCTAAAATGTCATTGGAGGTTGCAGAGATTTTCTATAACTCCCAAACGGTGATTACCTATGAAGAGCTGGGAATCGGACGCCTGATCTATCAGCTCCCCATACCGCTTTGCGAAATGTTCCTAAAGGAAGTGTTCGGTGAGTACAATCCGGAGAACTTAGATGAAGAAATCCTGGCGACTGTCTATCAGTTTATGGAAAACAGTCTGAATCTGTCAGAGACGAGCCGTCAGCTTTTTGTGCATCGGAATACTCTGGTCTATCGTCTGGAAAAGCTTCAGAAAACCATCGGGCTTGATATCCGTCAGTTTGAAGACGCCATGACGTTTAAGATTGCCATGATGGTAGCTGATTATATGAAATTCCTGAGAGAAAAACAACGGTAATACAGACAGTGGGCCGATAAAAGAACTTGCAATTGTTGGTCGGTTATTGTAGACTTTATAAGAGGTCTACAGTAACCGACTAATTTTATTGAGAGGAGAAGGAATATGGAATATTGGCTGGACAGTCTGTTTATCAGGATATGGAATATGAGCATTACAGCGGGGTACTGTATTGCGGCGGTTCTTATCATACGGCTTCTTCTGCGGAGGATACCCCGAAAATATCTGTATGCGCTATGGTTGGTAGTGGCATTCCGGCTTATCTGTCCGGTGTCCGTAAGTACGGATTTCAGTCTGTTTAATCTAGAATATTTTTCAGAAAGCAGGGCGGCTGGCAATGTGGAATATATGCAGTATATTCCGGCACATACCGGAAATATGGATGGTGGGATTGTCCGTACAAAGCGACAGCCGCCGGACAGACGGCCGCCGGCTGTGCCTCCTGCGGCGAAATATGTATGGATATCTGGAATGCTGGTATTTCTGGTGTATTATGTGTTCAGTATGGGGCATCTGAAAAGAAAAGTGAGGATGGCGGTGCGGGCAGAGATTCCCGCATGGGAGGATGCATGCAGAGGCGGCGTGTTTGAATGCGACAATCTGGCATCTCCTTTTGCGATGGGGATCTTTCGTCCCAGAATCTATCTTCCCTGCGGCCTGAAGGAGGAAGAAAGAAGGCTGATACTTCTTCATGAGCAGTACCATATCCGTCGGAAGGATTATCTGATAAAACCATTCTCCTTTTTTCTTCTGGCGGCTTACTGGTTTCACCCTCTTGTCTGGGCGGCGTGGTTCTGCATGTGTAAGGATATGGAGATGAGCTGTGACGAAAGGGTGCTGGAGCTGCTTGGAGAAGGATATGAAAAGGAATATGGACTGACGCTGCTGGCGTTTGCGTCAGGCAGCCGGGAGGGCCGGATGCCGCTGGGATTCGGGGAAAACGATGTGAAAAGCAGGATTCAGCACGCGCTGAAATTTAAAAGGCCTGCAGTTTATGTAGGAGCGCTGTCGGCGATCGCCATAGGAATTGCTCTGGCCCTGCTTGGGACAAATAAGGTGAAGGATGCTCAGATAAAAGAAGAGGCTGCTGAGAATTATTCTGAAGCTGCTCAGAAGCTTTATGAGGTCCGGAATTTATATGTGGGAGATGCATCGGCCAATGGCCGTCTGATAAACGCCATTGCGGAGGCGCTGCCGGATTCCTGTGCGGCGACTGCGGGGTTTAAGACAGAGCTTCAGACGTCAGCAGAGCCATATGAATTTCATTTTGTGATAGAGGATAACATGGAGGCTGATCCGGATTCTTATTCCATGTCTGCGCCTGCCGTACTGATGCTGGCATTGACGGATAATCTGGGAGCGGTGCAGTGGGAATATACCGTAGGTTCAAAAGCAGTGCCGGTTTTGGAGATTAGAAGGTGGGACACGCACGATGCGGCCCAATGGTGCGGCGTGAAGGATATTAAGGAATACAGCGTCTCGCCGGAAAAGGTACAGGAGCTTTTGGATATTCTGGAGGAGCGTCAAAGTAACAGAGGAGGGGCAGAGAGCGTGGAAGAGGAAATATCGGGCGAAGCTGCAGAGCTGTCGGCTCCTGCACTACAAAAAGGAGGAAGATGAGGGGATGGAGGAATTTAAATTCTGCAACAGCGATTACCGTTTTATGACCATTGTGTGGGATTACGCCCCGGTGGGCTCCGGAGAGCTGGTTCGTCTCTGTCAGGAGAAGCTGGGCTGGAAGAAGTCCACCACCTATACAGAAATCAAGCGCCTTAGCGGGAAAGGCATTCTGAAAAATGAAAAAGCGGTTGTTACGCCTCTTGTTACCCGCGAAGAGGTTCAGGCCCGGGAGTCGGATGCGTTCATAGAACGCACCTTTTCCGGTTCTCTTCCGGGCTTTCTCACTGCCTTCCTGGGCGGCAAAAGGCTGTCTGCCAGGGAGGCGGAGGAGTTGAAAAAGCTGATAGATCATTATCAGGAGTAAGAGTGATCGGGTTTTCTGTTTTGGGAAAGGCGCAATAAGAAATAATGGAAGTTTTTGTGTATATTGCCAAAAAACACCGCATATAAATTATTTATTATAACGAAAATATAAAAAGCCATTGCAAATGCTGTGCGGTCGTGGTAATATTAAGACAGTAACCGGAAACGTTACCGAGAACGATTCCGAAAACGTTTCCAAAAAAGAAGCAAGCAATAAGAAAAGGAGAGGAAACTATGAAAAAGAGACAGATACTGGCACTTGGCCTTGCAGCTTGTATGGTAGCCGGCATGGCGGCAGGATGCGGAAGCTCCACAAAGGAGCCGGCAGAACAGGGAGGAACTGCTGCAGAGCAGGGAACTACTGATAAGACCGAGGAAGCCGAGACTCCGGGCGCCGGAGGCGGAGCAGGAAAAGTATATTATCTGAATTTTAAACCGGAGCAGGCTGAGGACTGGCAGAAATTAGCGCAGGCCTATACGGATGAGACCGGGATACCGGTAAATGTGGTTACTGCGGCGGCAGGAACCTATGAATCCACTCTGAAATCTGAGATGGCTAAGAGCGAGGCTCCTACGCTGTTTCAGGTAAACGGACCGGTTGGTCTGGCAAACTGGAAGGATTACTGTCTTGACCTGAGCGGGAGTGATGTATACGGCTTCCTGTCCAGTGATGATTTCGCACTGAAAGAGGGAGACTCTGTATACGGCATTGCATATGTGATTGAGACTTACGGCATTATTTACAATAAAGCGCTGGTGAATGAATACTGCGGACTGGACGGAGCAGTTATTGCATCCGCAGATGAGATTAAAAGCTTTGATACCCTGAAAGCAGTTGCCGATGATATGCAGGCGCGTAAGGATGAGCTTGGCATCAACGGAGCGTTTGCATCTGCGGGAATGGACAGCTCCTCCGACTGGAGATTTAAGACCCATCTGGCAAATATGCCGATTTATTATGAATATCAGGCAGACGGCATCAGTTCCACAGAGGCTATCAAAGGAACCTATCTTGATAATTATAAAGCAATCTGGGATCTGTATATTACCGATTCCACCTGTGAGCCGGCTATGTTATCTGCCAAGACAGGAGGAGATGCGGCGGCAGAGTTCGCTATGGGCGAGGCAGTCTTCTACCAGAACGGCACATGGGCATACAATGATGTTACCGGATATGAAGTAGACGATGCCGATCTGGGTATGCTTCCAATCTACATTGGCGTAGAGGGAGAGGATAAGCAGGGACTGTGTACTGGCTCCGAGAACTACTGGTGTGTAAATAACAAGGCGTCAGAGGAGGATATTCAGGCAACTCTGGATTTCCTGGCATGGGTAGTATCCAGCGAGACCGGCATCAATTCGCTGACCAATGATATGGGATTTGTAACTCCGTTCACTACCTTTGAGAGCGTTGAGACCAGCAATCCTTTGGTAGCTGCCGCAAATGAGTATCTTACCAACGGAACTACATCTGTAACCTGGAACTTCACCACTATGCCTTCCGAGGAGTGGAAGAACGGCGTTGGAAGCGCACTTCTTGAGTACGCACAGGGAACCGGCGAATGGGATGCGGTTGTGACAGCATTTGTAGATGGATGGGCAACGGAGTATCAGGCGGCTAACCAGTAAAATATTAATGGAATATGAGGGGTGGGAAGGTCCCGCCCCTTTTTTGAAGAACAGAGGGGGATATCATGGAGAAAGCGATTAAAAGGTATTTTCCGGTATTTGCGCTTCCGACTCTGGCAGCGTTTACTATCGGCTTCATTCTGCCTTTTTTACTCGGTATCTATCTGTCGTTCTGCGAGTTTACGACAGTTACCGATGCAAGGTTTGTGGGAATCCGCAACTATCTGAAGATTTGGGGAGACAGCACTTTTATTCATGCTTTATGGTTTACGGCGCTGTTTACTATTATTTCGGTTCTTGTAATTAATGTTCTGGCATTTGCCATTGCCATGCTTCTGACAAAGGGAATTCCCGGAACGAATGCTTTCCGTACCGTATTCTTTATGCCGAACTTAATCGGGGGCATTGTACTCGGCTATATCTGGCAGTTGATTTTAAACGGTATTTTCGCATATTTCGGGAGGACGCTGACCTACAGCGGCTCCTACGGCTTTTGGGGACTGATTATTCTGATGTGCTGGCAGCAGATTGGCTACATGATGATTATCTATATTTCGGGTATTCAAAATGTGCCGGGAGAGTTGATAGAGGCCGCCAAAATCGACGGAGCGACCCCGTCCCAGATTTTGACAAATGTGACAATTCCAATGGTTATGCCGTCCATTACTATCTGCACCTTTCTGACCCTGACAAACTCTTTTAAGCTGTTTGACCAGAACCTGGCTCTGACGGCAGGGGAACCATCCAACAAGTCAGAGATGCTGGCGCTGAATATTTTTAATACCTTCTATGGAAGAACCGGATGGGAAGGCGTCGGTCAGGCGAAGGCGGTTGTATTCTTTATTCTGGTAGCAGCGATTGCATTGGCTCAGAACTGGCTTACCAGACAGAAGGAGGTGCAGCAGTAATGGGTGTGAGAAAAGCAAAACACGGCGGATTTATGGCGTTTATTTTTACGCTGATTTCTATTGTATATGTCAGCCCGGTTCTGATTGTTATTATGAATTCCTTTAAAAAGAAGGGCTATATTAATAAATATCCGTTTTCTCTGCCGACGGAAAAGGCATTTGTAGGGCTTGAGAACTATGTGGAGGGCATTAAAAAAATCGGATTTATTGAGGCTTTTATGAACTCCTTGTTTATCACCGTGTTGTCTGTGCTGGTCATCATTTTATGTACCTCCATGTGCGCATGGTATATTACCCGTGTAAGGAACAAGCTGACAGAGACGATCTATTATCTGTGCCTGTTTTCCATGATTGTTCCGTTTCAGATGGTGATGTTTACTTTATCCAAGATTGCGGATATGCTGCATCTGGGAAATCCGGTAGGTATTATTCTGGTATATTTGGGATTTGGCGCGGGGCTTGCGGTATTCATGTTCTGCGGATTTGTGAAGTCCATACCGCTGGAGATCGAGGAAGCAGCCATGATTGACGGCTGTACGCCGATTCAGACATACTTCCAGATTGTATTTCCGATTCTGAAGCCGACCTGCATCACGGTGGCAATTCTGCAGGCTATGTGGATCTGGAATGATTACCTGCTTCCGTATCTGGTACTGGATATTAAAAAATACAAGACAATTCCGATTGCGATTCAGTACCTGAAGGGCGGATACGGCTCCGTTGATATGGGGGCCATGATGGCAATGCTGGTGCTTGCAATCGTACCGATTATTATTTTTCTATATCGCCTGTCAGAAGTATATTATAGAAGGCGTTGTGGCAGGCGCAGTAAAAGGTTAAGGAGCAGAGGATATGAGAGCAGGAGGAATTTTACTTCCCATCACAAGCCTGCCGTCGAAGTACGGGATTGGCTGTTTTTCAAAGGAAGCATACGAGTTTGTGGATTTTCTTGCGGAGGCCGGGCAGAAATACTGGCAGATTCTTCCGCTGGGACCGACCAGCTACGGCGATTCTCCCTATCAGTCTTTTTCGACCTTTGCGGGAAATCCTTACTTTATTGATCTGGATGCTCTGGCGGAGGAGGGCGTGCTGACTGAGGAGGAATGCGGCGCGTGTGATTTCGGAAGCGATCCGGAGCAGGTTGATTACGGAAAAATCTATAAATCGCGTTTTTTGCTGCTTCGCAAAGCATATGAGAGGAGCTGTGTGGGAGAGAACGCAGAATTTCATGAATTTCAGGAGAGAGAACGCTACTGGCTTCGGGATTATGCTGTTTTTATGGCGGTCAAACAGCGTTTTGGAGGCTGTTCGTGGAATGAATGGGCGGAGGATATCCGCCTCCGCTGGGGATATGCCATGGAATATTACCAGACAGAGCTTTATTATGAGATTGAATTTTATGAATTTCTCCAATATACGTTTTTTAAACAGTGGAATCGCCTGAAAGGCTATGCGAACAGCAGAGGAATCCAGATCATTGGGGATATTCCGATTTATGTTGCATATGACAGCGCGGATGCATGGGCGCATCCGGAGCTGTTTCAATTTGATGAAAACGGGCTTCCGACGGCAGTGGCGGGCTGCCCGCCGGATGGATTTTCTGCCGCCGGCCAGCTTTGGGGCAATCCGCTCTACCGATGGGATTATCATCGGAATACCGGCTTTGACTGGTGGGTACAGCGAATCGAAAAATGCTTTGCCTTGTATGACATGGTCCGGATTGATCATTTCCGGGGGTTCGATGAATATTATTCTATTCCATACAAAGCTGCAACGGCAGAGTTCGGACAGTGGGAGCAGGGCCCGGGCATTGATTTATTCCGCACACTTCGGCACAGGCTTGGAGACCGTCCGATCATTGCGGAGGATTTGGGCTATATGACAGCCACTGTCAAGCAGCTTGTGAAGGACAGCGGATTTCCCGGCATGAAGGTGCTGGAGTTTGCGTTTGATTCCAGAGATTCCAGCGATGCCAGTGACTATCTGCCCCATAATTATATTCAGAACTGTGTTGTCTATACAGGTACTCATGATAATGAGACTGTGCTTGGATGGCTGGGAAGCATAGAGAAGGAAGAAAAGCAGAATGTACGGGAATATCTGAACAGGCCGGATGCCTCCAACCGCGAGCTGGCGTTAGAGCTGATCCGGCTGGCAGTATCCAGTGTGGCAGAGCTATGTGTAATTCCTATGCAGGATTATCTGGGGCTGGATAACAGAGCGAGAATCAATCAGCCCTCTACTCTTGGGAAAAACTGGAAATGGCGTCTTAAAAGGGGAATGCTGACAAAGGAAGTAGCTGAGAAAATTTACCGTATGACTGCTCTGTATGGCCGTATTTAGAGGGCGATTAAGACAGAAGAGGAATAGAAGAGATGGGTGCAATTACAATTAAGGACATTGCAAAAATGTGCGGCGTGGGAGTCAGCACTGTTTCACGGGCAATGAATAATCATCCGGATATTAATCCTGAGACAAAACAGATGATTCTGGATACGATTGAAAAATATGAATATATTCCGAATAACAGTGCGAGAAACCTGAAACGCAGCGAGTCCAATACGATTGCGGTTCTGGTAAAGGGAATTGATAATCCATTTCTGCAGGGCATGTTCCAGATTTTTGAACGTCAGGTACAGAAGACCGATTATTCTTTTATTATTCACCGGGTGGAGGAGAAGGAGGATGAAATTGCGGTAGCGCTGGAGCTGGAGAGAGAAAAAAGGCTGAAAGGAATTATTTTCCTGGGCGGTTCGTTTGGAAATTCAGAAGAGCGTATGAGGAAGATGACAATTCCGTTTGTTCTCTGCACAGTGGGCATGACAGACAGTGTGGATAAAAGCCTGTATTCTTCTATCTCGATTGACGATTACAAGGAGAGCCATCGTCTGGTCAGCCATCTTTGCGAGCTGGGACACAGGCGGATTGCTATCATTTCCGGTAAGATAGACGATGAAAGCATCGGGAAGCTGCGGTATCATGGCTATGTACAGGCGCTTGCAGACCATGGAATTGCTCTTGCGCCGGAGCTGGTGCGGTATATGAAGCAGGATCTGCCGGAATATTCCCCGGAAAATGGATATGCGGTGGCAAAGGAGCTGCTTGAGGAAGGCGTGGACTTTACGGCGCTTTATGTGGTGTCTGACAATACGGCTTTTGGGGCCTGCAAAGCGATTCTGGAATCAGGAAAAAGGATTCCGGAGGATTATTCTGTGGCGGGCTTTGACGGAATCAAGCTGGCAAGATATTACCATCCGTCGCTGACCACAATGCGTCAGCCGTGCGAGGAGATGGCAGAGGAATCCATCCGGCTGCTGATTGATCTGATTGAGGGCAGGAAGGAGAACCAGCATAAAACATTTAAGGCAGAGCTTCTGGAGGGAGAGTCCGTACGGAAGATTGATTCTGATTTTTAATGTACACGGATAATTGACAGAAAGTGACAAAGGGAATATGATTAGGTGGTTGCCGGATGGCAGCCACTTTTTATATATCTGGTGATTAATAAGGGGAGAAACGATGAAAGGCTTAGGCACTTTTATAAATGTACTTGCAGTTCTTGCAGGCGGAGGAATTGGCCTGTTTCTGAAGGGAGGTATGAAGCGGCGCTATCAGGATATTATGATGCAGGCGCTGGGGCTTGCCACCATGTTTGTGGGCATTGTAGGAGCGCTGCAGGGAATGCTTACTGTGGAAGGCGCAGGCCTTGGCTCCCGGGGAACGCTTCTGATGGTGCTTTCACTGAGCATAGGAGGCGTTGCCGGAGAATTTCTGAATATAGAGCTGATGCTGGAGCGCTTTGGGGAATGGCTGAAGAAAAAAGTACATGCGGAGCACAATGGGCGTTTTGTGGAAGGGTTTGTGACAACATCCCTTGTTATCTGCGTAGGAGCTATGGCAGTGGTCGGCTCTCTGGAGGACGGATTAACCGGGAACCCGGGCACATTGATCATCAAGTCGGCCCTGGACTTTGCGATTGTTATTGTATTTGCATCCACGCTGGGAGCAGGAAGTCTGTTTTCCGCCATACCGATTGCTGTCTGGGAGGGTACGCTTACGGCGGCCGCTGTGCTTGTGTCTCCTTTTTTGAGCGATGTGCTGATTGCCGATTTGTCTGCAGTCGGTTCGGTGCTGATCTTTGGCGTTGGCGTGAATCTGCTGTTTGATAAAGGAATTAAGGTGGGAAATCTGCTTCCGGCATTGCTCGGACCTGTTGTTTTTCATATGATTTTTTAGAGGAGTGGAAAGATGGAACTGACCTGGACGATGTTTTTAATTGTGTGCCCAATGGTATTTCTGGCGGGATTTGTAGATGCCATCGGAGGAGGGGGAGGGCTGATTTCTCTTCCTGCATATTATCTGGCCGGAGTGCCGATTCATCATGCCCTTGCGACAAATAAAATGTCATCTGCATCCGGGACAATTATTTCGACCATCCGGATCTGCAGAAATGCCGTGATCCGGTGGAGGCTGGCTGCTCCGGCTGTTGCTCTGGCTCTTTTTGGTTCCGCCATTGGAACCCGTCTGGCCATGCTGACAGATGAGCGGATTCTGAAGCATGTGCTGATGGCAGTGCTTCCGGTTGTCGCGTTTTTTGTGCTTCGGAAAAATTCCCTGGTTTCTGAGAAAGCAGAACGGCTGAGCGCGCGTAAGGAAGCGGCGATTACCTGGATTGGCGCGCTTGCAGTCGGGGCCTATGACGGCTTCTATGGGCCGGGGACCGGAACTTTTATGATCATCATATTAATAGGATTTGCCCGCATGCCTTCCATGGAAGCCGCTGCCTATACAAAGCTTGTGAATCTAAGCTCAAATGTCGCATCGCTTGTTACGTTTCTGTTCAGCGGGCAGGTGGTGATTCTGCTTGGGCTGGCAGCAGCCGTGTTCAGCATTGCCGGACATTATGCAGGTTCCGGATTGGTGCTGAAAAACGGTGCGAGGATTATACGCCCCATTATTCTGGCAGTGCTGGCTCTTTTGTTTCTTAAGCTTATATTCGATCTATGATCTTAAAAAGGTATTGATAACATGGAGGATTCCATCATCATCGTTGGATTTGGTGATATAATCCGCACTTTCCTTGACAAGGGGCTGCGCATTTTCCATGGCTACGCCAAGACCCGCATATTCAATCATGGAAATATCGTTGAAGCCGTCTCCGCAGCAGATCATGGAATCCGCCGTCAGACCGATGCTGTTGAGAAGCTTCTGGAGAGAGTTGGCCTTATCAATGTTTTGAGGCATGATTTCCAGGAAAAAGGGTTCTGAGCGGTAGATGTTCAGAAGCTTCCGAAATTTTTTCTTAAGGACAGGCATAAGCTCCTCCAGAACAGAAGGATCGCCGGTAATAAGCAGTTTATTGACCGGAAAGGTCAGCCGGGATACAAAATCCTTTACTGGAACGATTTCCATTTTATTGATATAAGATTCTTTTTCGGTATATTCATTTACTGTAAGGCCCGAAAGAATATTGTTCTGGTCATAAGTCAGAATATCCAGTCCGGGATAGTTTTTTGTAATCTCATAGACCGGCTCGATCACCTCTGCCGGGAGGACGCGGTTGTAAATAATGCTGCCGGTGGAGCACTGGGTAATTCTGGCTCCGTTAAAGGAAAGCATGTATCCTCCGAAGCGCGCCAGCTCCAGTTTTTCTGCCAGAGGAACAATTCCATTGATGGGGCGCCCGCTGGCAAGAACCACTTTTTTTCCGGCTTCCTGTATTTCAATTAATGCTTTGTATGTGGGCTTTGTAATCTCTTTTTTAGAGTTGGTCAGGGTTCCGTCCAAATCCAAAACAAGCATCTGATAATTCATATGAAAATCTCCTTTAATGCAAATGCTTTATTGTGCGCAGCAGCGCCTGCTTTATTGTACCATACAAAGGATGATTATGGAAGTTTGGATTCCCTTTTGCGGGAGCTAAAGTGGATTCCGGAAAAAGGAATATGCGGATTCGGAATAAAAGATTATAAGAAAATTGTAGAATATAAGGTTTATAAAGCATACTTTAATTTGAAAAAATATATAAAGGTATGTTATGATGGCGCCTGATTTTAATTATTTTAACAGAAACCGCAGACCGATGTATCTGTCGGTGGCCGGCACAATTACGCAGATGCAGATGGTATCGGCAAACGGCACCGGATACGGGGGCTGTACGCAGATGATAACCGTGGAGGATGCGGAAGGAGGAATTACCAACTTCTTCGTGAACCAGGACACTTATGTGGTAGGGTTTGAGACATTATATGAAGGTATGCCGGTGACGGTATTTTATAATGGAAACCTTCCTGCGCCGCTGATCTATCCTCCGCAGTTTATAGCTGCCGTAGTAGCTCCTCAGGTGGATGGACAGATGGTGACAGTCGCCTATTTTAATAATGTTCTGGTGGCATCGGATCAGTCTCTGAGGCTGAACCTTTCCCCGTCAACAGAGGTGGTCACGCGGAATAACCAGACATTTCGAGGAAACCCGGGCGGAAATGTCCTGATTGTGCTGTACAGTATGACAACGAGAAGTATTCCTCCCCAGACAACGCCGGATAAGGTGATTGTAATGTGCGGTTTATAATGGATAAACAAAAGGGAGAGCATATGGCATGCTCTCCCTAATCGTATGCTTTTATCTGTCCCATTTGTCGCACAGGGAATTGATCTGACTGGTGAACTTAGCCAGATCCTTGTTGGCTCCGCCTTCGTTATGGTAGATAACCTGTATAAGCCGCTTGCCGGCTTCCAGAAGACGGGAGAATACATCGGATTTGCGTTTGGCCGCCGGTTTTTCGGGAGAAGCCAGAATTCTCTGCCCCTCCTTGAGCCAGACTCCTGCCGCCAAATCATAAAGCGCTCCGGAAAAGGGAGAAAATGCCGGAATCTGGTATTCTTCGTTCAGGCAGGCGGCAAAGCTGTCGCAGACCTCATCCTCGCCGTGAACAACAAATACCATCTGAGGTTTGGGAGAGAATGCTTTTACCCAGTTCAGAAGACCGTTCTTGTCTGCATGTCCGCTGATGCCTTCCAGCCTTGTGATTTCTGATTTGACCTCGATTGTTTCTCCGAAGAGCTTTACATACTCAATTCCCTCGATCAGAGAGCGGCCGAGCGTTCCGCAGGCCTGATAGCCCACAAACAGAACCGTACATTCCGGCCGCCATAGATTATGCTTTAAATGATGCTTGATACGCCCGGCTTCACACATGCCCGAAGCGGAGATGATGACCTTTGGATGCGCGTCAAAGTTAATGGCTTTGGATTCCTCACTGGAAACGGCCAGATGAAGATTTGAAAAACGAATGGGATTAATTCCCGCGTTTACCAGCTCCAGCGCTTCTTCATCAAAGCAGGAGCGTACGTTTTTGTTAAATATAGACGTTGCTTCAATTGCCAGAGGGCTGTCAACATAGACGGGGAAATCAGAGTCAATCAATTTTCGTTCCTTGATCTCGCGGATAAAATAGAGAAGCTCCTGGGTCCGGCCGACTGCGAAGGAGGGAATAACCAGATTGCCGCCCCGTTTCAGAGTCTTTGCGATGACGCCTGCCAGCTCAGCCACGTAGTCCGGCGGGGCATTGTGGTTGCGGTCTCCATAGGTGGCTTCCATAATTACATAGTCAGCGGTATCGGTAGCCTTTGGATCTTTGATCAGAGGCTGATTGATGTTGCCGATATCGCCGGAGAATACAAGTTTTTTCTGGATACCGTCTTCCGAAATCCATAATTCGATGGAAGCCGAGCCGAGCAGATGCCCGATATCCCGGAAGCGTACCTGAATGCCGGTACACAGATCAATTTTCTGTTCATAACCGCATGGATGGAACAAATCGATGGCGCCAAGGGCATCCTTCATTGTATAGAGCGGCACATATTCTTCAGCGCCGGAGCGTCTTCCCTTACGGTTGCGCCATTCTGCCTCGAACTCCTGGATATGCGCGCTGTCGCGAAGCATGATGCTGCACAGGTCGCTGGTGGCGAAGGTGGAGATAATCTCTCCTTTAAATCCGTTCTTGTACAGAAGCGGAAGCCGGCCGGAATGATCGATATGCGCATGGGTCAGCAGTACATAATCAATCTGGTGGACAGGGACCGGAATATCCTGATTTACATAGATATCTCTGCCCTGCTCCAGGCCGCAGTCAACCAAAATGCGTTTATTGCAGGCTTCTACATAGTGACAACTGCCGGTCACTTCGTGGTCGGCGCCTATAAAGCCAAGTTTCATGAAAAGACCCCCTTTATAATAAAATTTAAAAATTCCCTTTCTATTATTAATATCATAACAATTTATAAATGAATATTCAAGCGGCTGTTGAGATAGGAGACAGGATTTTGTTTATACATGCGTCAGCCGTCCGGCGTATCAGTTCAAGCTT
>VSNE01000349.1 GCA_009774155.1 Lachnospiraceae bacterium | reverse complement strand
CTTTATGCGCATTATACCATTCCCGGTTGTTATTTTCACTTAAAGAAGAAAGATAATTTAAAATTATTTCTGTATTCATAATGTAGATATCTCCTAGAGGCGTTTAATGGCAGACAATGCGGCAGAATTAAGGAATTCCTGAAAAAACTGCCGGATCTTTTCGGGCGATTCGTAGGTTTTGCAGAAGGAGAACTGTCCGGATAAATCATCAATTTCCTCCATTGCCTGTTTAAACTGAATCATTTTGTCCATGGAAATTGCTGCGGTACCTGTGTAATCCAATACGCCGGGATTAAGTCTATGACTTTGAATCGCATAGTTGAGTCTGTCTTTGCACCGGCATTTTCCATTTCCATATTCACCGCAGTAATCAGAGAGGAAATCCGCCATCCTTTTGCGTATTCTGGAAAGGCGCTGCCGATATGCTTCCGGAGTCATTCCAAGAATATCGCCGGCAATCCGGCTGTCAATCTTAAACATTGTGCCTAATATAAAGATACAGCGGCTTTCCGTATCCAGGCACTGGAGCATGACATTCGTGCAGGACAGCTTCAGTTCTTCTGCCAGAATGGATTTTTCAACATTTTGGGTCAGGTCGGGAAGCTCATGGATATGGGCGTGTTCTATATCGTTTTCATAATACTCAAAGCTCAGCGGATATTTGGCAAACATATGCTTTTTATAGTCAATCAAGTGGTTGACGGCGATACGGAATACCCAGGTTGAAAAAGCGCTTTCTTTTTTGAATGTTGACAGATGGGTAATGATTTTCAGGATAATATCCTGCGCGGCATCCTCTGCATCGGGGAAGGAACCCAGCATCCGCAGGGAAAGGTTGAAAATCAAATCCTGAACATTGACAATCAGTGTCTCCAGAGCCGCCTTATCCCCGGCAGTAGCCCGGTCGATAAGGCTGGACAGTTCTTTGTTTGTTTCTGTACTCATAATGTTACCTCCTGAATTTGGCAAGCACATTTTTATATGTGCTTTTTTATTTAGACAATCCTGCCGCGTTGGTGTGACAGGAAAAACAAAATTTTTAATTCCAGAATATAATAGGATTCCTGTTTTTAGAAATGGGTAAAATAACTGAAAATCCGGAAGCTTAACCTGATAATTAGTTAGTTTGCCTAATTGACATATTTTATGCAATTTATATAATGGTAATTAAATAAAATATTTTATTAAAGTTTTTATTTAAAATTAGGATAGAAACAATCAAAAACCCCGCAGCAAGCTGACGGGGCATCAAACTTGCAACGCAGCAGAGCTGCGGGGTATTTGACCCCCGCGGCATTCGTCAAATGGATGCCTCGCATCTGCTTGACTCATTGCCCGCGGGAATAAAGCTTTACAGAAAATAAAAGGTGTCGGAAAAATTCCGCTGTGTGGAAAAACAGCGGACGAATGGATTTCCGTCAGAGTGAAAAAGGCGGCATTAAAATGTGTTTTCCATTTCAGTACAATAAGGCTACAAAAACACGAGCCATAAACCCGATAAACGGGTTTATGGAGGACAGGAGGAAAAAATGAAGCAGGATTGGTTGGGAATGGAAGGTAAGGTTGTGATCGTGACAGGCGGCGCATCCGGTATTGGCAGGCATGTCGTAACTACGCTTCTTAGCACAGGTGCGAAAGCAGTTGTCGTGGATATGAATGTGGAGACGGGCGCCACAATTGACGGGGCGTATTGCGTACAGTGTAATGTTACGGATACGGACAGTGTAAAAGCCATGGTTGACACAGTAGTCGCTAAATATGGGTGCATTGACGCGCTGGTGAATAATGCAGGCATTAACCTTCCGCGGCTTTTGGTAGATGTCAGGGGTGAAAAGCCTCAGTATGAGCTGGATGAGGATTCATTTAATAAAATGTTCTCAGTTAATGTTAAAGGTGTGTTTCTATGCGCTCAGGCCTGTGCAAAGCAGATGCTTAAACAGGGCGGCGGCGTGATTGTCAATATGTCTTCGGAATCCGGCAAAGAAGGTTCCCAGGGACAGTCAGCGTACTCTGCGACCAAGGGTGCGGTGGACAGCTTCACCCGCTCTTGGGCAAAGGAATTGGGGAAATATCATATCCGTGTGTTGGCATGCGCTCCCGGCATTATGGAAGCTACCGGGCTTAGAACAGAAGCATATAACGAAGCGCTGGCTTATACTCGCGGCTGCAGACCGGAGGAATTGTCTACGGATTACAGCAAGGTGATTCCCATGGGCCGTGACGGCAAACTTGATGAAGTAGGTGATCTGGTAGCTTATCTTGTTTCGGATCGGGCGAGTTATATAGCAGGCACAACTATCAATATTTCCGGCGGCAAATCGCGCGGCTGACGTTTACTGTGGAGGGAGGAGGACTGCAATGAAAAAATTCAGTGGCAGCCGGGCCGCAAATATATTGCAGTTTTTCCGTAAGAAATCTATTGTAACTGTGAGCGCGCTTGCATCCTGGCTGACCGTGAGCGAGCGGACGGTGCGCAATGATATCAAGCAGCTACAGCAGGAATTGCAAAAGTGCGCTGTAATTGAGAATGCGCAGGGAAGGTACTCACTGCATGTTTTTGATGAAGAATGTTTTCGGACAATTTACACAAAATTGCTGAATGAAGACAATCTGTTTAACTCTCCGAACAGCAGAATGAACTACATATTCGGCAGATTGATGCGGGCGGACGGGCCGCTTCTCACCGATGAGCTTGCATATGAAATGAATATCGGAAGAACGACTATCATCAGTGATCTAAAAAAACTGCGGGCGGAAATTGCAGTGTATCAGTTGTCAATTATTGGAAAGACGAGCAGAGGGCTTACGCTGCAGGGGCTGGAAAGCAATATTCGTTATTACATATTAGACAATAACTATGTCAGGTTATACGGAGAGTATCCGCTTGATCATGAAATTGCAGAAA
>VSNE01000348.1 GCA_009774155.1 Lachnospiraceae bacterium | reverse complement strand
ATCATAATATCTTCAAAAACAACACCATATCCGAAAACTGCGAGATATGTAAAAGTAAATCTGCTATGGTAATTCAGACGCGTCAAAACAACCTTAAGGTCTTCCCTATCCTCATTAAGAGGCCAGAAAAATATTTCCGGCCTTCCATCCAGACACCCGCAAGCGCTCCCTCCTTCTCCGCTTTATAATGCCGTACCTCTGGTTGGAACATAGAAATTTTCCATGTTTACACCTTCCAACATGAGCAGCCTTTCCTTTTTATCTATACCTCCCGCATATCCTGTTAAACTCCCGTCTGAACCGACTACACGATGACACGGCATGATAATTGAAATTTCATTATGTCCCACCGCGCCGCCTACCGCCTGAGCTGACATTCGTTTCAATCCTTTTTCTTCTGCAATCCGTTTTGCCAGCGCACCATATGTAATCGTCTCTCCATATGGAATCTCCCGCAGAATCTTCCAGACCTGCCGCCTGAATTCAGAGCCGATCATATGGACGGGCGGCATAAAATCCGGTTTCCTGCCGGAAAAATAAATATCCAGCCACTTTTTTACAAGTTCAAACACAGGAACCATTCTTTCCTCATGCTCCGGGTCAAGACTGTCCGCGTAAAATTTTTCTCCATCAAACCAAAGCCCGGTAAGGCCAATGTCGTCAGCCGCAAGAAGAATCTCTCCCAATGGAGATTGATAGGTTGTCGTATATTGCATAATATCTGTTCTCCTTTCAGTTCCATTACAAACTGTTCCACAAATTCATTGTTGCATAGCTGCGCCAGGGACGCCATTTTTCAGACAATGCAAGAAGTTCCTTTGGCGCAGAATCAGGAAATGCATGCTTGATTCCGATATCTGTTTCCAGAAAAGCATCCGGCCAGCCAAGGGTCCTCATAGCAATGTATTTCGCCGTCCAATTCCCAATCCCTTTAATTTCCATCAATTTTTTCATTTCCTGCTCCGGGTCAGCGCTGCCATCCAATACAATCTCCCCTCTTTCCAACTTTTCCACCAGCGCTAAAATACATCTTGATCGGGAAGCGATCACTCCCAAAACTCCCAGGTGTTCCTCTATATGATCTGACAAAGCAATCATATTTCCTGCTGTCGGGAATGTATGTGTCAGTCCCTCTATTCCTGTTTCGATTGAACTTCCATACGTCTTTGCTATCTTTCCCGCCAGTGTACCGGCCGCTTTCACAGTGATCTGCTGCCCCAAAACGGCCCGCACCGCCATTTCAAAAGGTTCAAAACAGCCAGGCACACGGATTCCGGGAATACAGATACCCGGACGAATCTCATTCATCGTCTGTAAAGTCTCATACACCACATCCGGCTCACAGTATAAATCAAACAGCCGCTTTACTCTTGCCAATATCTGCGGTAATACCGGAAGAAGCGTATCACTGAGCGATACCACAAGGATGTTCTCTTTAGGGTGATTCTTTATACTGATAAAGCCGCAGAAGCTTTTTCCTTCCCTGCCTTTTATGCGGGCAGTCCGCAGATAGGTTCCGCCTTTTACAAGCTCCACTCCCGGAATTGCACGCCGGGAAAGAAACTCCAGAATTTCCTCCCATCGGTAAGGAGGGTGATACCCCAGGGAGACTGTGATTTCGCTGGTCTGTCTTTTCCCTTTTGCTATATTTTTTCTCAGATCAGTGGGCGGCAGATTATAGTGCTTTTTAAATAAATCATTTAGCCGCCGCAGACTTCCAAATCCTGCTGCCATCGCCACATCCAGCACAGATAGATTCGTATCTGTCAATAAATTTTTTGCCAGCAGTAAACGGCATGTCTGCAAAAACTGTACCGGCGTCACATGGTACTCATCCATAAATACACGCCGAAGGTGTCTGTCCGTACATCCCAATTTGGCGGCAAGTTCTTCTAAATTTTGCCCGGTTCCACAGTTTTCTTCTATAAATCTCGCCGCTTTATGCGCAAGTATAGAAGTCGCGTCTACGATTGAATTTCCAGGGGCAAGCTCCGGTCTGCATAAAAGGCATGGACGATAACCTGCAGCCTCCGCCTCCGCAGCGGAAGAAAAAAAAGTGCAGTTTTCCTCTTTTGCCTGTTTTGCCCGGCAAACCGGGCGGCAATAAATTTTTGTAGACGATATCCCAACAAAAAACCTTCCGTCAAATCTTGTATCCTTTGCTTTAAATGCCGTATACAGGGAACTGTCGATTTCTTTCATATCCATCCCTCCTCGTGATTTATTGCATCATGAATCTGCGATTCATGACTGGCATTCGCCGCTTGCCGAATGAGCAAGCTCATTCTTTTCGCTAACACTCATTATATTGCAATTCCCGTTTGAAATCCCGCCATATTCGGACATGGTATTTTTATCTTTCAACCACATATACCATCTTGACGCTCTTCCGTCTTTCAATTATGATTATATCACAGTTTTTTTAATTAAATATTATAAATCATTCAAAAACTATCATAAAATATTTAATATTTGAAGGGATGTTATAAAAATGAATGAAAACTCCAGCTTTATCAATTCCGTTAACCTGAATGCAGACACAGATTTTCCATATCTTGTTCTGGATGTAATCAATGATCGAAGTTATCCTGTCAACCCAGGATTCCGTGTTATGCACTGGCATGAAGATTTACAATTTATTTTACTTTTAAGCGGAAGCATTGAAATAAAGACTCTGGAAACAGAAATGGTACTTCAGGCTGGCGAAGCCATTTTTATAAACAAGAACATCATTCATCTTGTTATGCCAAAAGGAGCCTGCCACTACAACAGCTTTATTTTCCCCGATTACTTTTTGAAATTTTATTTTAAAAGCCCTGCGGAAACTCTTGTTGAAAATATCACAGGCAATCCCCATCTGTCTGTTTATCACTTTATCCCCGGCACTGACTCGTGTGATGAGGTGATT
>VSNE01000347.1 GCA_009774155.1 Lachnospiraceae bacterium | reverse complement strand
TCTTCAGGGTATAGACAAGATGAGGCTTCCGGTTATCCATGCGGCAGTCTCACTTGCGCTGAATACGGCGCTTCTGGGTTTTCTTATTATGGCTGCGGACTTGAATATTTATGCGGTTGTCTGGGCAAACATTTTTTTTGCTTTTATGATGTGCGTGCTGAATTCCAGAGCGATTGCAAAATATATGAGATATCGGCAGGAAATCATACGTACTTTTCTGATTCCGCTGGCAGCCTCTGCTCTGATGGGAGCCTCCCCCTTTGGAGCGCATAAAGGGCTTATGCTTCTGGTGAAAAATAATACGGCTGCAACCTTGGCGGCATGCGCTGTCGCAGTGCTCGTCTATGGAATTGCGCTGCTGCTCCTGAAAGGATTAAAAGAAGAAGAGCTGCTTGGATTTCCAAAAGGAAGGATATTGGTGTCAATTGCAAAAAAATTACATCTGATGTAAGAATAAGCCTCTTTTTTCCAGTTCATACTATATGGAAAAAGGAGGTTTTATTATGTCTAAGAGAATTTTGGGAATCTTTCTGTCTGTTTTTGCCCTGTTTATTACGGTTGCCCTTACCTTTTGGTATTTTGGAAAGAATACCTCTGATCCGTCCGAAGAGCAGAGGGGAACAGAATTTGTAGAGATGCTCCCGACCGAGATCAGTCCGGAAAAGGTATCCTCTGCCGGCGGGCCTTTGGAGAGGCAGACGCCCGAAAAGAATACGGATGAACTGACGGCGGATACAAATATAGAGGCATATCAGTTTGTTCTGGTTAATAATGACAACTATGTGACCGTCTATCAGCTCCCTGAAAATGAAATCTATGAATATACGGATGTGATCATGGATGTTCTTCCTGCAGAACTGCAGGAAGAAATCCGGCAGGGAAAATATTTGCGGAATGAGGAAGAATTGTATAATTTTCTTGAAAATTATACAAGTTAGGATTGTGTTTGCTCCCAAGATGTTGTAAATTAGATATCGTATCGGGCAGATATGGCCCGTTTTATGAGAGAATACGGATTGGTAAGAAAACATGACATTAAGAAGTATACTAAAGGATAAAAGAAGAATCGTAGTAAAGGTGGGAACCTCATCCCTGACGCATCCTAAGACCGGTCTTATGGATCTGATTAAGATGGAACGGCTCGTTCGGGAGCTGACAGATCTGCACAACCAGGGAAAGGAAGTGATTCTGGTAACCTCGGGAGCGATTGCGGTAGGACGAAAAACGATCGGAATGAAGGAGCGCCCCGCAGAGCTGGCAGTGAAGCAGGCATGTGCGTCCATCGGGCAGGCCCGTCTGATAATGATGTATCAGAAGCTTTTTATGGAGTACAATCAGATTGCCTCCCAGATTCTGATGACTAAAAATACGCTGGTGAATGAGGGAAACCGGGAAAATGCAAGAAATACATTTGAGACATTGCTGTCCATGGGAGCTATCCCGATCGTCAATGAAAATGATACGATTTCCACATATGAGATTCAGTTTGGCGACAATGATACCCTTTCCGCGGTGGTATCCGCACTGGTACAGGCGGATCTGCTGATTTTACTTTCGGATATTGACGGTCTGTTCACAGACGATCCAAACAGGAATCCGGAGGCAAAATTTATTGAATATGTGAATCAGGTGGATGAACATTTTGAGAGGATGGCAAAAGGCGCCTCCAGCGATGTGGGAACCGGAGGCATGGCCACAAAAATCAATGCAGCCAGACTGGCCACCTCAGCAGGCGCGGATATGATCATAGCCAACGGCGCAGATATGAGTATTATCCACCGGATAATGGACGGGGAGAGAATCGGAACTCTGTTCAAGGCCAACCGGACAGATGATTTTTATCTGATTGACTATCTGGACGCTCCGAGGATATAATATTATCCGGGCGAATCTCAGTACGCTTCCTTAAATGACAGAATCAGGAGGAACTATGGACGAGGCAAAGATTGCGAGAATCAATGAATTGGCGCATAAATCGAAAGCAGAAGGACTGACGGAGGCAGAAAAAAAAGAGCAGGGGCTTCTGCGGCAGGAATTTCTTGCCGCGGTAAGGATGAATCTGAAAAGCCAGCTTGATCATATTGATGTTCAGCAGCCGGATGGTTCGGTTATAAATTTGGGAGAAAAATATGGAAATAAACAGAAAAAAGGAAATTAGAACAGAGGTAAAACGCCGCAGGTCGGAGGCAGATCCTGAATTGCTGCATACGGCCAGTATGCGGATTCTGGAGAGCTTTACCGGGCTGGAGGCTTATCAGAAATCAGAAACTCTGCTGGCCTATGTGGATGCCAAAAGGGAAGTGGAGACAAGACTTTTAATGCAGCAGGCATGGAAGGACGGCAAAAAGGTTGCGGCCCCGCGGGTGGACGGCGACGGAATCATGCATTATTATTATCTGAACGGCCTGGAGGATTTGGAACCGGGAAGCTTCGGCATTATGGAGCCGAAAAAAGAGTGTCCGCTTTGTAAGACGGAGGAGGGACTTCTTCTGATGCCCGGGGTGGCCTTTGACGAAAAATGCCACAGGGTCGGCTACGGCGGGGGCTACTATGACCGTTATCTGGAAAAGCATCCGGGACTGATACATATTGCGCTGGCATTTGAATTTCAGGTGTTTGATTCCGTTCCATTTGAATTTCACGATATTCTGCCGGAAATGATTGTCACGGATGCAAGAATTTTATTTCCGGAAGAGAAAAAAATAAAAACGCTGGAGGAAATCGGCATATGCGCCAGAGCCGCAGAGCCTGTGCTCCGGACTATGGCTACCGCCGGAAAGAATGCCGCCCTCTTATATGCGGCAGAAATGCTTCTGCATATGAAAGGATATATTCGTTCCGAGAATAAAAAGGACGTGGCAAAGGCAGAGAAGAATGGGATGAATCCTGGGCTTGTGGACCGCCTGATGCTGGAT